>JBGSRY010000092.1:0-9328 GCA_041737325.1 Rhodoferax sp.
ATCGAGGCCTGTTCACGGCGTGTGCTCTGCAGGAGATGGAGGAACACATCGGCGAGCCCATCGGGCGTCGGTTTGACCTATCCTACGGCACGTCCATTGGCGGGATCATCGCGCTGGCGGTGGCCTTTGAGGTCCCGATGAAGAAAGTGGTGCAAGCCTTCGAGGAGTCGGGCGAGAGGATCTTCCCCCCGCGCGAAAAGCCGACGACACGCGTCGCCAAGGGCTGGGATATCGTAAAGCACTGGAACCGGCCACGCTACCGATCGCAAGCCCTGCGCGACGTTATCACGAGCCTGATTCCTGAGACCGCCACTCTCAACGATGCCGTCCATGCCGTGGGCATCCCCGCGATCAATGTCACCAGCGGACGCCCACAGGTCTTCAAGACGCGCCACAAGTCAGAGTGGACGCGCGACTGGAAGTACAAGGTCGTGAACGTGGCGCTGGCCACCTCGGCAGCACCAACGTTCTTCGAGTTGGCGGAGCTTGACGGCCAGCGCTACGCCGACGGCGGCCTCATCAGTGTAAGATTTAGAAATCTGGCACCTAATAGTGCTGAAGGCGGGTGCTAAAGCCAAAAAATTTACCATGATCAATGGCTGGCGTGGTCTTTATCAATGCCCAGTCTGCGCATACGTTCCCACAAATTTTTGCGACTGATGCCCAATGAATCGGCACAAATCTGAATCTGCCATTGCGATGCCACCAGCGAGCGCACAATGAAGTCACGCTCGCATTCGCTCAAATAATCGCGCAGGTCGCTGGCCAGATCCTGCTGGCTGGCCAAGGCCGGTGCTGGCCGGTCAAACAGGATGTCGTGAGAAATCAAATGCCCGTCGCACATCAGGCTGGCGCGCTCCAGACTGTTTTTCAGCTCGCGCACATTGCCTGGCCAGGGGTAGGCCTGTAGCGCATGCTCGGCGGCAGCTGTAAATGTGGGCGGGTTTTTGCCACTTCCCGCGTGAATCTCGGCCAGCAGCTTATGCGCCAACGCCAGAATGTCTTCAGGGCGCTCGCGCAGTGGCGGAATACGCAGCTCCACCACGTTGATGCGGTAGTACAGGTCTTCCCGAAAGGCCCCGTTGACCACCCGCTCTTGCAAAATCTGGTGCGTGGCACATATCAACCGAATGTTCACCGGGATCAGCGCTTCGCCGCCCACGCGCACAATGCTGCGCTCTTGCAGCGCACGCAGCAGCCGTACCTGCATCGCAAGTGGCGTGTCACCCACTTCGTCTAGAAACAGCGTGCCACCGTCTGCCTGCTCGAACACGCCCTTCTTGGTTCTGACAGCCCCCGTGAAGGCGCCTTTTTCATAGCCAAACAACTCAGCTTCCAGCAGGCTTTCGCTTAAAGACCCGCAATTGACCGCGATAAAAGGTTTTCCCCTGCCCGACAAATCGTGCAAGGCGCGCGCCACACGCTCCTTGCCCACACCAGATTCACCCGTGATCAACACAGATGCGCTGCTGTTGGCCAGGCGCTCCAGCATCGCCTGGATCTGTTGCATGGCTGGGGATTGCCCCAGTTCAGCCAGCCCTTTGCCGCTGACTTGCAACAACATGTCCCGTATCTTGAAGACCAGCGTATCCAGATCAAACGGCTTGGTGATGTAGTCGCGCGCGCCTTTTTTCAGCAGATCGACCGCCGACTCGATGTCGCCATGACCGGTGATGAAGATGAAAGGCGGCAGCGGGCTACCCTCAACCAACAACTGATTGAACAGGGCATCACCGGTCAAGTCGGGCAAACGGATGTCACTCAACACCAGCGCGTAGTCCTGGCTGCGCAGGGCTTGCAGCGCATCAAGCCCCAAGCGAAACCAGTCGAAGGAAAAACCTTCCAGCTCAAACCGGTCGGCCAGCGATTCGCCCATGATGTCGTCGTCTTCAATCAGGCAAATTTTGGGGAGCGTTTGATTCATGGGTAGGTGTCAGGGGCAAAGTCACGATAAAACGGGTGCGCACCTCATTGGATTCGGCCTGAATGCGCCCCCCCAACTGCGTCACGATCTGGTAGCAAATCCACAAGCCAAGACCATTGCCTTCGTTGGAAAAGCGGGTAAAGGGCTCAAACAGTCGACCAAGCTGCACGCTCGACATCGGCTGGCCGGTATTGTCGACCACAAGCTTGAGCTGCTGCGCGTCGGTCTGAGCCAACAATTTGACTTGCCCCGCTGAACCCGCTGCTGCGATGGCGTTGAGCAGCAAATTGATCAACACCTGGCGTACCAGCGTTGAGGGCAACGCCATGTCCGGGGCAACAACAACAGACCATTCAAGCTTGACCCCCTGCTTTTTCAGAGCGTGCGCCACCAACACCTGTACGTCGTCAAAATCAGATGCGCTTAGCGTACGACTCTTGACCTTGGACTGTACCAACAGGGCGGCCACAGTGTCACGAATATGCGACAAGCCCCGCTCCAGCAAAGAGACGGTTTTGAGTGTGACCGGATCAGCACTGCCATGACGCTTGAGGGTGCTGATGGCGTTGAGCATGCCCCCCAAAGGGTTGTTGATTTCGTGCGCAATGCTGGCTGTGAGTCGCCCCACTGCAGCCATGCGTTCACTTTTGACCATTTCTTTTTCAATGACCGCCTTTTCCTGCAATTTGGCGTGCATGTCGGCGTAGGCCTGGTAAAGCAGACCAACCTCATCTTGGTAAGGGTACAGGGCAGGATCAATGGCTGGGGTGTTGGCATCACCAATCTGACGGATGCGCCCGGTGATCCACTGCATCGGCCGCATCATGCGCCGCCCCCAATACGCGGTGATGGGTAACAACACCGCCAACGCCAACAAGGTGATGCCGATGGCATTGCGCAGCAGTTGCGAAAAGCGTTGCCACAGCACTGATTTGTGATAAGCCACCACCAGTGTGCCCAGTCGCACACCGTTGTTGGTGATCGGTACCGCCACGTAGATGTGTTGGGCATCTGCGACATCGCGCACATACAGATCAGTATCCGGTACCGTGGGCAACTCGGAGGCAAGGTCAGAAAATTCCGAACCCAGTTCCCGCATCGGCTGCATCAACCTGTGTGTTTGTGAGTCCGATGAAACGTACACACGCATCGCGTTGTCAAACACCACCAGAGTCTGGGTTTCAGCAGAACCATCGCGGCTGGTCAGCGGCAAAGAAACCGTCTCAAAGGCCTGCCAGACTTCGTCATGCAGCATCAGGGGAAACAACGCGCGCGCCGTGCTGCGACCCAGGTCTTCGGCATTTTTTTGCAGATCATGGTGCAGATTATCCCAGGCCTGCCACATGAACGATGCCGACAGCGTGAGTGCGGTGGCCAGAATCAGCCCGCCGCCCCACAGTGGCATCTTGTAGCGCAAGCTCAGGTCAAAGAGGCGCATCAGGGCTCGCCAAACTGCCGCATCATGTCAGCTACGCCGTCATACAACTTGGGTGACCCCGGCACGAACCCATCCAGGTTCAAATGCCTGAGCAGTTCCAGCCCTTGTGGATGGTTCTGCATATCCATCAGCACCTGTTGCATCAGCTTGAAGTCAGCCGCCGACACGTTGCGCTGCGCCACCATGGGCGGAAAACCAAACAGCGCCGACTTCCAGGCGATACGGGTCTTGGCGGTGATGTCGGGCCGCACCTTGGCCAGCGAGTCCCATACGTAACTGTCCACCGAGGCACCTTGCGCCACGCCACTGGCCACAGCATCAATCACTTTGCGGTGCGACCAAGTAAAAAACGTGCGTCGGAAAAAAATGGCCGGGTCAGCACCGCTGCGCTTGATTTCAAAGCGTGGCACGAGGTAGCCCGTATTGGAATAGGGGTCGGCAAAGGCAAAGATGCTGCCTTTCATATCGACCATGCTGCGCGTTGTTTTGTCGGTGGCGGGCACGATCAGGTACGCCTGGTAATTGGGTTTGCCCTGGTGCAGCGCTACGGCCAACAGTTTCACATCGTCCTTGAGTACCAGATAGGGGTAATCGCAGATCCAGGCAAAGTCCACTTTTTGCTGCTGCAGCAAGTCGATGGTTTCGCGGTAGCGGTCGCGCTGGATAAATTCCACCGGTCGGTTCAGATGCGTTTGCAGGTAGTCGCGCCACTGCGCCAGCATGGCGTGCTGGTCGTGCAAAAAAGCCGGTGTCATGGCAATCCGGATGGTGGAGCTGGTGGCCTGCACAGGCATCGCCCCCGCCCAGCCAACCAGCCAGATACATAACAAAAATCTGCGCAGTTTGATCATGATGATTCAACGTTACCAGCGGGTAACTTCCCGCAAAAGTGTCTGTTTGCGCTACCCGTCGGTAACGTAGCTGCGTCCGCTTTGCACGACGTGAAGCAGAGTCTGTGTTTCGACCCTATTGACCGGCTGAATTTTACCGGTCGGGTTCGTCCGGGTAGTCAATTTTCCGCCAACAGTTACGCATCGGTAACGCCAACACGGTCTGGCGATGAAGTTTCCAGAGGGGAAACGTTGGCACGATGTATGCGGATACATCCAGGATCGACAGGACATGAAGTGGGTTTGAGTACTTTTCTAGCAGGCCCACTTCGATGACGAACAGACCACCCGTTTTTTTACAGGAGAAGTGACGTGAAACTAGCTCGAAGAGGATTTATCCAGGGCATGGGCGCATTGGGCGCTGCTGCCGGTGTCAGCCTCGATGCCGTGGCACAGGCCGTGAAAACGGCCAAGCCAGTTGCTAAAGGCGCAGCCGCATTGCGCGCCCCCCTTGAGGTCAAACACATTAAATCGCGCTGCTCGATTTGCCCCAATTTTTGCGGCATCCAGGGCAATGTAGTCAATGGCATTGTCAAAAGCATCTATCCAGATTCAGACAGTGCCGAGGTCTATAACCACGGCATTTGTCCCAAGGGTGTCGCTGGTATGTTCAACACCTACGACCCTTATCGTCTGAAAAAACCCATGAAGCGTACCAACCCCAAGAAGGGTGTCAATGAAGATCCGGGCTTTGTTGAAATCAGTTGGGACGAAGCGTTCGAATTGATCACGAGCAAAATGGCCAAGATCAAAGCTGAAAATCCATCGAAGCTGGTGTTTCAGTACGGCCAAGGCAAATACCTGATCGGTGAAGCTTTCATGCAAGCGTTTTGCGACGCTTATGGCACCCCCAATTTCGTCCATCGCACCACCACTTGTGAAGCAGCACGGCACGTGTCCGATGAACTCACCTGGGGCTACCACGGCCATCTGCCTGATTTGAAGTACACCAACGTGCTCTTCAATTTTGGTTCCAACTACCACGAAGGCGAACAGTCCTCACGCTGGCTTGACTGGGCCACTGCCCAAGGCCGCGAACGCGGCATGAAAGTGATCGTGATGGAGCCGCGGCTTTCGGGTTGCGCTGCCAAGGCTGACGAATGGGTACCCATGCGCCCGGGTAAAGACGTGGTCATGATTCTCGCCATGTGCAAACAATTGATTGATGCCGGCACCATTGACGAAGAATTTCTAACCACCTTCACCAACTCGCCACAACTGGTGGGCGCTGACGGCCATGTGGTCATGGACAAAGACGGCAAAACACCGCTGGTCTGGGATGCTGTAACGAAGACTGCTATGGCTTACACCGCGAATGTGAAACCAACGCTCAAGGGCAGCTTTACGGTAGATGGCAAGCCGGTTCGTACCGCGTTTACTGTGTTTGCCGATGGCTTGAAGGACATGACACCGGAATTTGCTGAAAAAATTTCTGGTGTGCCTGCGGCAGACATCGTTCGACTGGCAGCTACTTTCGGCAAAGAAGCACACATTGGTGAGTTCAAGGAGATTGATGGTGTCAAGGTGCGCTATCGGCCGGTGGTGGCCTACACCTTCCGCGGTTTGGCAGCCAAAGAGTTTGGTGTGCAAAGTTCGCGCTCGGTCTTGATCCTCAATTCGCTGGTTGGTGCCATCGATGCCGTCGGCGGCATGATGCTGAACCACGTGTATGGTCACCCGGCCAATCTGGATGTGGCCAAGTGCGAGTACCCGCCCAAACGCACCGATATGGAGATGTCCGTGTTCCATCCGAACTCGCATTTCAATATCGCACAGCAAACCAACATCACGGTGCTGGATCCGGCCTCTTGGGGACTGCCATACCAGCCCGAAATGCAATTGTTCTACGGCACCAACCGTGGTGTTGCAACGTCAAATGCGTGGCAACAATTTGAGGGGATGAGCAAAACTTTCAACGTAGTGATTGACATTCTTCTGACCGAAACGGCTTGGTATGGCGATATCGTTTTGCCTGACAAAACTTACCTGGAGTCGTGGCACAACTCGCCTTGCAAAACCAACCCTGAAATGACGGGTATCGTCGCGATTCGTCAGCCCATGACCAACCCCTATAACCTGGAGCACGATGCGACCTCCATCTTCTTTGAGCTAGCCAAACGGCTGGACTTGCGTGACAAATACCTTGAAGCTGCCAACAAGCGCTGGGGTCTGAAAGACATTGTTTTCAAGACCGGGCGCGATTACACACCCAAGGAAATGGTCGAAGTGATGTGGACGAGCAAGACCAAAAAAGACTTTTCTTACGCACTGGAACACGGATTTACCGCCAAGAAACAGGATGTGAAGGGTAAGTACCTGCACGGCGTTGAGGACAAATTCAAAGGTCCGGGCAAGCCCAAGTTCAAGCTGTACGCCGATCAAATGATTGGTACCTACGAGAAGGTTGAAAAGATCGTCAAAGCCAATAACATCAAGCGTATTGACTTGGCCAAGTACAAGATTGCCTACTCTCCCGTTCCGACGGCTGACCATGCGCAACCAACACCACATCGTGAGGCCACAGACTTCCCGTTTTACTTGGTCACACACAAGCTGATGCATCGCTATCAGTCTGGCAATACGGTCAACAACGCCATCACCAATCAGGCCCTTGGGCATGATCTGGATACCAACTATGTGGTAATGAATGTCGCCGCTGCCAAAGCCATGGGTGTCAAAACCGGTGACAAGGTGGTGATTGAAACCCGAGTCGGGAAAACCACCGGCATTGCCAAGGCGGTGCAGGGTGTGCGCCCGGATACCGTCGCCATTTCGTACCACTATGGCCAATGGAGTAAGGGCTACACCGCATCCGCCCATAACGGCACATGGGTGAACGCGGTGCTGGAGTTACACCCCGACATTCCGTCAGGAATGAATTCCTTCAACGACACCAAGTGCAAAGTCTACAAGGCCTAACGGAGAAACATCATGAAACTAGGACGATTAATCGACCAAAAGCGCTGCATGGGCTGCCGTGCCTGTGTTGCGGCCTGTGCTACAGAAAATCACTTCACGCCTGAAGCTCCTTGGAACGTGATGATTGAGTACGAAGTCGGTACTTATCCCAAGGTAAAAAAGGTGTTTAACACCATGAACTGCATGCACTGCGAGCATCCCGCTTGCAAAGCAGCTTGCGACGGTGTCGGTGCCAAGGCCATTACCAAAAACGCTTTTGGCGTGGTCACCATCGACTACGACAAGTGCATTGGATGCAGCTACTGCGCCACCACCTGCCCTTACGGCGTGCCGCAACTCAATGGCAAGATTGCCGCGCTGGCTCCAGGCAAGGAAAAACTGGGTGCAGAGACTTTGGATTACGCTGATCGTCACCCGACGCACCGCAAGAAATCCAATGTGGCTGAAAAGTGCACTTTCTGCACCCACAAGCTCGACCAAGCTGTAGCCGACGGCAAAACCGACCGCATTGGCAAAGACCAGCAATACACGCCCAGTTGCGACCTGGTCTGCCCAGTGCAAGCGCGCATGTTTGGTGACTTGGATGATCCCAATTCGGACATCGCCAAGAGGATCAAGGCCACAGGTGCCAAGCAACTCAAAACCAAATTTGGCACTGCACCACAGGTGTATTACGTGCTGGAAGAAGGAGCGAAATCATGAAAAAACTTCTGTTGCTGGGTTGTTTGGGGGTCGCTCTGGCGGTAGGCAACACATGGGCTACCGACGCACCAGCGGCCAAGCCTGCTGCCAAGGCAGTCAAGGCGGTCAAGGCGGTCAAAGTCAATTCCAAAACCAAAACCATTCTGGAAAAAGGCCGCTGGCACGCTGTGCACGGCAAAAGCCAGAAACTGTTTTGCGACGACTGTCATGGTGGTGGTGAAAAAGACATCTTGTTCCTGCGCACCGGTGAGCCGCAAGGCTCAACCGGCCCGGTGGATCGCAAAGGCTGTCTGACTTGTCACCAAGAGCCCAACAAGCCCACTTTCTACGGCCCACCCAAATGACGGCCACGCCCTTGCACACACACTGGGCAGACGTTGCCGAACACCGCAGCAGCACGTGGTGGCTGCTGTCGCAGTTGGTGATCGAACAGCCCAGCGAGCCTTGGTTGAATGAACTGGAAACAGTTCTGCAAACCGTCGATTCCGATGCCACCCAACCACTAGGGTTGGAGGCAGCGGCCTTGCTGGTGGCGCTGCAATCTGCACGCCAACAAGCCGATGGTTTGACCATCTTGGCGGTTGACCGAACCAACTTATTGGCTGGGGTGATGAACAAGGGCGTTCTGGCTGCGCCCTTTGAGAGTGCGTCGCTGGGTTTGGATTCGAATGGTGACCAGGTGACCGATACCGCTCAGTTTTACCTGGAAGCGGGCATGGTGGATTTTTGCGCAGAACTAGGGCCGCCCGACTATCTTGGCACGCAGTTGCGATTCATGTCGGTGCTGGCCTACCAGGAAATGCTGGCGCACAAAAATGCTGACGACGTGTTGGCATCGCACTGGCTGGACATGCAGCAACGCTTTTTGGAAATCCATCTCTTGAATTGGATGCCAGCGCATTGTGACCAGATGGCCAAACTGGCCAAAACAGACTACTACCGGGCGGTTGCAAACCTGCTCAAGGCGGCGTGCGCGCTCGATTTCGGCGACGTTCAAGCCATCTCCGGCGAGACGGCCGAGGCGAGCCAAGCTGCGGCTTCTGGGGCTCAGGCATGACGCAGGCAGACAAAGTCGGTGTCTCGTTGAAATTGCTGGGGTTGATCGTGTCGGTTCCCGCATCAAACCATCCGTGCGGTGCCGCCAATAGATATTTCGCTTCCGGCCTTTGAATGGTGAGAAATGAACCTTGGGCCATTCCATTCAAAGTCACGTTTTCGCAAACCCATGGTTTTTGATAAGGCTCCTTGCATCCATAGGTATCACCAGGAAAAGGTGTCACCAGCGTGACAGCGGGGAGTTCGGGAACTGGAGTGGCAGGCTTAGGCGCAGGAGTTGCTTCCTTGCTGCCGCCATCTGTGGATTCAGGTTGAGCAGCAGTAGCATTGCCATCGGGGACTTCAGTCGCCGCTTGCACCTGCTTCACTGTACGTTGGCTTATCGATGATTTGTCAGCA
>JBGSRY010000161.1:0-4194 GCA_041737325.1 Rhodoferax sp.
AGCCGTTGGTCTTCCGTGAGTGACACCACCGAGGCACGGATGATCTCAAACTGCCCGGTCTTCACCGTCACCTTGTAAAGAAACACCGCGGTGACGATGATCCAGGCAATTGGCCACAAACCAAACAGAAAACCATAAACTGCCGATGCCAGCGCCATGTCGACCGGCATACCGTAAAAGAAAATCGCAACGGCCAAAGCCAGGATCACAGTAATAGTGCCCGCCACATGGCCCTTGAGCCTGAAGATGGTCAAAGCAGCGAAGAAAAAGATGATCGGAATGGCCGCGATCAAGGCCGACAGCCAGAGGTTGCCCGCTGGGTCGTAAATTTGTTGCCAGGTTTGCATGATAAAAAAATCTCCTGAAGATGCAGAGTAAAAAATAGGCTTGCTTGAAAATTTTGGACGTGCCTTACCCCCGCTGGCTTGCCGTAGCAGGCCAGTTCAAACAAGTGAAATGAGGGCTTGGTTTGCGGGGGCTTAGCAGCTGTTCATGGCGTTGACCCGGCTGCATTCTTCGAGCAAATACGCAATCGAGTGGTAGGAGCGCCCCGTCTCAGAGGTCAACCCGATTTCGCAGGTGCGGTTGGTGGACACGCCTTCACAACAGCTTGAAGGCAAGGCATCGTGAACGCGGCGCAGCGCGTGCACGTTGAGTTCTGGCACGACAAAACCACGGTCGCCGCCAAAGCCGCAACAGGTCACGCCAGCGGGCTCGATCACGTTGTCAACACAGGCTGCCAACACGCGGCTCAATTTGGCATCTGACCCCGTGCGGCGCACGCTGCAATTGATGTGCAGCGCAATCGGCCCCGGCTTCTTGGTAAGGTGCAGCCGCGGCAGCAGCGCGTCGTGCGCGAATTCATGAAAGTCAAGCAAGGTCAAGGGGCTGTTTGAGAGCTTCTTTTGCATCCGCACCGAGCAGGTGCTGGCATCCATGATGACCGGGTAAAACCCACCGTGGCCATCGTCCGCAGCCTTCAGCAGAGCCTGGGTTACGGCGGCACTCATTTCATCGGCCTCCTCGTTCATTCCCTTGCTCTCGAGCATCTGGCCGCAGCAAAGTTTGTCAAAGCCCTCAGGCAGGATGGGTGCGTAGCCGGCGCGCACCAGCAGTTCCATGATGACTTCGGGCAGGGTGGCCTCGTCCGTTTTGTTGGCACCAAAAATGCGTCCACCGCAGGCGGGGAAATACACCACCGGGTCGCCGCCACCAGCGTAAGCATGGGGCGCTTTGCCAGCTTGGGGCATGCCTTGTTTCCATTTGCCGCCCGACAACTTGGCCAACAATTTGTCACCCACCACACTGCTTGCCACATGCCCCAATCCCAGCCCCACACGTGAGGCCGTGGCCACCTTGCCAAAGTTGTCTGCCGTCCACTGCGCTACTTTGTGGCTGGTGCTGCCCATGCCGCGCCCGCGCAGCAGTCGGGTCAACGCGCCGGTGTCAATACCGACCGGGCAAGCGGTGGAGCACAAGCCACAGCCGGCGCAGGTGTCCAGGCCAAAGTAGGCAAAGTCAGCTTCCAGGTCGGCCACACTTTCACCCGCAGCCGTGCGGCGTGACAGCTCGCGCCAGCTCACAATGCGCTGGCGTGGCGATAGCGTCAGGCGATGAGACGGGCACAGCGGCTCGCAAAAGCCGCACTCAATGCAACGGTCTACCAGCTCTTCAGCAGCCGGCATGGGTTTGAGATTTTTCAGATGCGCTTGCGGGTCGTTGTTCAGGATCACACCCGGGTTGAGCAGGTTCTGTGGATCAAACAGCTGTTTGATGCGGCGCATCAGGTTGGTGGCTTGTAGGCCCCATTCTTTTTCCACAAAGGGTGCCATGTTGCGGCCCGTGCCGTGCTCAGCTTTGAGCGAGCCGTCGTATTTATCCACCACCAGCGCACAGATGTCATCCATGAAGCGCGCATAACGGTCGATCTCTTTTTGTTCAGAAAAATCCTGGGTGAAGACAAAGTGCAGATTGCCCTCCAACGCGTGGCCAAAGATGATGGCCTCCAGATAACCGTGCTTTTGGAACAGTGCCTGCAAGTCCAGCGTGGCTGCAGCCAGCGAGGCCAGCGGAAAGGCCACGTCTTCGATGATCACCGTGGTACCCGTGCGCCGCACCGCGCCCACCGCAGGGAACGTACCTTTGCGCACTTTCCAGTACATCTCGCAGGTGGCAGGGTCGGTGGAAAACACCGGGGCTTCGATGGTCTCGATACCGTGCAAGGCATCGAGCGCGGCATCCATGCGCAGTTGCAGCGCCACGGCCGTTTCGCCGCGCACTTCAATCAGCAGGGCGGCAGCACCGTCGTCCAGAGTACGCATGATGACAGGCAGCCCTGGCTTGTCTTGCACTGAGCGCAGCGAGGCGCGGTCAAGCAGTTCCACCGCAGAGACCGGCTTAGGCTTGAGCGCGATGACCGCTTGGCAAGCCGTCTCGATGGTCGGAAAAAACACCAGCGCACTGGCCTTGAACGGGTCTTCTGCCACTGTTTTGTAGGTAATGCGTGCGATGAACCCCAGCGTGCCCTCAGAACCAATCATCAGGTGCGCCAGAATATCGACGGGTTCGGTGTAGTCGATGAGTGCGTTCAGGCTGTAGCCGGTGGTGTTTTTGATGCTGTACTTGTGCGCAATACGCGCGGCCAATGCGGTGTCGTTGCGGGCCAATTCACCCAGGTGCTGCAAGTCGTCCAGCAGGGCCGCGTGGGTCTGTTTGAAACTGGCCACGCTGTAAGGGTCCTCGGTGTCCAGCAGGGCGCCATCGGCCAGAATCACGCGCATGCCAGCCAGCGTGCGGTAACTGTTCTGCGAAGTGCCGCAGCACATGCCCGACGCGTTGTTGGCCGCAATGCCGCCGATCTTGCAGGCGTTGATGGAAGCTGGGTCGGGGCCAATTTTTCGGCCGTGCGGAGCCAGCCTGAAGTTGACCTCGCCGCCAATGATGCCGGGGCCCACGCGCACGGTGGCGGCATCCGGGCCAATGTCGCAGGTGGCAAAACCCTCGCCAATCAGCGCCAACACGCTGTCGGTGACCGCCTGGCCCGACAAGCTGGTACCGGCAGCCCGAAATGTGACCGGGCGACCCAGCGTGCGTGTCGCCTGCAGCAGGGCTTGCACCTCTTGCTCAGATTCGACCACCGCCACGACCTCGGGTGTGAGGCGGTAAAAGCTGGCATCGGTGCCGTACGCCAAGCGCCGCAATGGGTCGCTGATGACCTGTTTGGGCGGCAAGATGCGCGCTAATACGTCGATGAGTTGGCTCATAGTATGTCTCCTTCGTTCTTATGTTGGTAAATTGGTCTTACCACATGTGACTGTAGTTTTAAGGGTTTACCCTGAAAACTAGGGTAAACCCTAGGTTAAATTGTTATATTTTCATCATGGTGTTGAAATATCATGCAAGTGGTCTTACCACTTTGGAGGGTGCACCACCTCATGAATTCATCTCGCCCCCCTGCCACACGTCTGGCGGATGCTGTTGCCAGCGAACTTGAAAAGCGCATTCTTGAAGGCGCGTTCAAACCCGGTGAGCGCTTGCCCTCCGAGCGTGCGCTGGCGCTCAGCCTGGGCGTGTCGCGCCCGTCGCTGCGTGAAGCGATGCAAAAACTGGTATCCAGGGGGCTGTTGAGCACGCGCCACGGTGGGGGAACCCATGTGACCGACCAGTTGACCGCCCACTTTGCCGACCCCTGGCAAGACATGCTCAAAGGCAACCCCATGTTGCACCGTGACATGCTTGAATTTCGTCAAATGCTCGAAAGCCAGGCCGCCGCCCTGGCGGCCGATCGCGCCACAGACGTTGATCTGGTGCAACTCGACGCGGTCTATGCCGCATTGGAAGACAGTTATAAACGCGACGATCTGGCAAGCTGCATCGAAACCGATGTCGCGTTTCACCAGGCCGTTGCGGAAGCATCGCACAACGTGCTCATCGGGCACCTCACGGCCAGCCTGATGCGTGTCATTCATGGGCATGTGTCCAAAAACCTGGTGCATTTGCACGCCCGACCGCAGCGATGGAACCAACTGCGCCAGCAGCATCAGGCCATCTGGCAGGCCATTCGCGAGCGCAAGCCGCAAGAGGCGGCGCTGGCGGCTAGCGCGCACATTGAATTTGTCCGCCAAGGTATCGAAGACAAAGCGCTTGACGATGAACGACGCGCCAGCGCACTGCGGCGCGTCGGCGACATTCAAG
>JBGSRY010000163.1:0-1904 GCA_041737325.1 Rhodoferax sp.
CCCGTGACACCAGCCAGCAAGATCACACCGGTTGAAAACGCCGTCGGCCAAGCAGCCACCCTGCCCTTTGAGCTGCGGCAAGTGGTAGCCAAATACCCGGTCACGCTTTACAGCAGCAATGCGTGTACGCCCTGTGATGAAGGACGCCGTTTATTGGGCTCACGCGGCGTGCCATTTGCTGAAAAAACTGTGACCACGGCGCAGGATGCAACTGCCCTGCAAAACCTGAGTGGCAACACGTCATTGCCGTTTTTAACCATTGGGGCACAGCATGTGCAGGGTTATTCCAGTACGGCATGGGCACAATACCTCGATGCAGCCGGTTACCCTGCGCAATCAAAACTGCCCGCGAACTACCGCGCACCAGCGGCTACCGCACTGACCACCGAACCTGCAGCCACATCCATTGCGCCGGCCAAAGCCACGACACCATCAGTCCAACCGGCAACTGCAGTCCCAGCCAGACCCCGAGCCAACCCCAATAACCCGGCTGGCATTCAGTTTTAGAAAGCCCGTTCAGGCGGGTAATGCAATCTGGTGGTCGGTGCTGAACTGGTAATCTTTAAAGATGTGTTCAGCACTGAGCGTCTGGTAACTGCCGTCGGCATTCTTGCGCGTGGTGTCTTTCAGACGGTAGGTGTAGTGGCCACAGGTCCACAGCTTGAAGTTGCGCATTTGGGTGCACAGGCAGGTTTTGTCTTGCACCGAGATGTTTTTGCCATCAGGATGCAAGGCCAGTTCGCGGTTGTAGGCCGTGATGTAAGCACAATTGCCATTGCCATCCAGCAAGTACCCATACGACTCGCAATTGGGCCGGATGCCGTCGCCAATGGCAGGGGAACCCTTGAGCATGCGCATCGGGTAACCCGTGGGCGAGATGGTGTTGACAATGATGTCGGCTTCGCTGGCCCTGAAATAGTCTTGTTTGACCGCCGTGGGCAAGCCACACTCGTTGGCCACGGTGAAACGTGTGGCAACCTGCACCGCAGCCGAGCCGGTTTCCAGAAACGACACCGCATCGCTGCCCGTAAAAATGCCGCCAGCAGCAATCACCGGAATATCAAGCTGCTCGTCCTTCACGTATTTGATCACCTCGGCAATGATGGTTGCCAGGTCGTATTGCGCCCAATCCATGCCAAAACCCAGGTGACCACCGGCCAGAGGGCCTTCCACAATCACGTAGTCAGGCTTGCGTTCAAGACGCGCATTTTTGCGCAAAAACAGTTGCAAAGCCCGCACGCTGCTGACGATGATGCCCAGCTTGGCATCCCGAAACCGGGGGTGATCGGCGATGAGGGCGAACGAGCCCAAATGCAGCCCGGCGCTCAGGGTGATGCCATCAATGCCGGCATCCAGCGCTGAAGCCATGCGCACCTGCAGGGTTTCACGCGGGCCGTTCATGGTGAGCTTTTCCATGCAATTCACAAAAATCAAGCCGTCACCCTTTTTGGCTTCCATGGTGGCACCCACATGGCGTCGCGTGGCCTCGGCCAGAATGTCCAGGTCAAACTTGACCTCGGATTTGTCCGAGTTGAGGATGTTGTGCTTGTACTGCCGCGTTTT
The DNA here is from genome assembly GCA_041737325.1 of Rhodoferax sp. Classification (GTDB taxonomy): domain Bacteria; phylum Pseudomonadota; class Gammaproteobacteria; order Burkholderiales; family Burkholderiaceae_C; genus Rhodoferax. Next base: position 1,564 of record JBGSRY010000163.1, read on the forward strand.
ATCCTTGACAAAACTGGTGTCAAAACGGCGGTCTGACACGTCGTTGACCATCGCATCCGAGATGTGACCAATGCCACCCAGACGGGCAGTTTCAAGGGCCAGTTCAGCCGTTGAAATATCCACCCCCATGCCGCCCACGATGATCGGCACGATCTCTTTTTTGCCGAACTTCAGGCGAAAGTCATCCACACGTTTCATGAAAATCCTTGAGCCATCACAAGACAGAATGGTCTTGCATGGCAACGATTCTACCCGTGCCCCCTGACGCTTTTGCGCGCAAAAGAATACCCATGACAGGGCTGTATGCTTCACCACCGTGTCACATTTCAACAGACTTACAC
>JBGSRY010000167.1:0-1501 GCA_041737325.1 Rhodoferax sp.
TATGGCGCGGGCCACTACCGTGCCATGCGCGCCACCCACATCGACCTGGGCGACCTGCTGCAGCACAACCAGGTGAACTATGTGGGAGCCCTGCACCTGATCGCCGCCGTATTGCCGCACCTGTTGCAGCAGCCGCCAGACCCCGCCACCGGCCAGCGCGGCCACCTCAGCCTGATGGGCAGCGTGGCCGGTTACCGCGGCTTGCCCAACAGCCTGGCCTATGGCCCCACCAAGGCGGCGCTGATCAACCTGTGTGAAACCCTGTACCTGGACTTGCATGCGTCGGGCGTGGGCGTGTCGCTGATCAACCCCGGCTTTGTGGACACGCCGCTGACGCGGCAAAACCAGTTCAAAATGCCGGCCTTGATCAGCCCCGAGCAGGCCGCGCAAGAAATTTTGCAGGGGTGGGCGCAGGGCGCGTTTGAAATGCACTTCCCCAAGCGTTTCACCTGCTGGCTCAAACTGCTGGCGCTGTTGCCCTACCGTTTGTTTTTTGCCGCCACCCGCCAACTCCAACACACCTGAACCCCCATGCATACCCAAGCCGTTGCCCACATCGTTGAGGTGTTTCAGACCCTGTCGCCTGCCACCGTGGCGCAGCTCAGCGCCTGTTACGCACCCGATGCACGCTTCAAAGACCCGTTCAACGACGTGCGTGGCCATGCTGCCATCAGCGCTATTTTTGAGCACATGTTTGCCAGCCTGGAGCAGCCGCGTTTTGTGGTGACCCAACGTGTGCTGCAGGGGTCGCACTGCTTTTTGACCTGGGAATTCCACTTCAGCTTCAAGCGCTTCAAGCCGGGCCAGGCGCAGTGCATTCTGGGCAGCACACACCTGGTGCTGGACCCGGCCGGGCGCATCACACTGCACCGCGACTACTGGGACGCGGCCGAAGAGCTGTATGAAAAACTGCCGCTGGTGGGGGGGCTGATGCGCTGGTTGAAGCGCCGGGCCAACAGCTAGTCGTTCGTCGTGCCGGTCGCACGACAATCAGCCGCATGAACGCCTCTGCCACCCTCTGGTTTCGCCTGGTCCCAGCCTATGCGCTGGGCTATTTTTTGTCGTATGCGCTGCGCAGCGTCAACGCGGTCATTGCGCCCGAGCTGATGCGCGAGCTGAACATGACCGCCGCTGGCCTGGGGCTCCTGACCTCGAGCTACTTTTTGGCCTTTGGCCTGTTCCAGTTGCCGCTGGGCCTGCTGCTGGACCGCTTTGGCCCGCGACGGGTTGAAGCCGCCCTGCTGCTGGTGGCCGCTGCCGGTTGTGCGCTGTTTGCCGTGGGCGACTCCACCACCACGCTGGCGCTGGCGCGTGCGCTGATTGGCCTGGGTGTGTCGGCCTGCCTGATGGCCAGCTTCAAGGCGTTTACCCAATGGTTCCCGGCCGAGCAACTGCCGTCGCTCACCGCCACCATCATGGTCGCGGGCGGCCTGGGCGCACTGTCGGACAGCGTGCCGGTAGAGGCCGCGCTGCCGCTGCTGGGCTGGCGCGGGCTGTTTTA
>JBGSRY010000180.1:0-3087 GCA_041737325.1 Rhodoferax sp.
GTGTAAGGCACGGCAAACACCTCCTCCAGCCGATGGATGCCGGCGATGTGCCGCGCATCTTTGAAACGCGGCAATTGCTGCTGCACCTGGGGCAACTGCGCCAGGTTCAAGGGTTGCAACAGTTTGTGATCGATGTAGCGCGACACCTCAACCGTGTTGGCCGCCACCAGATCAAAATCTGCGCCCTGGTTGGCACTGATTTTTTGCCACAGCACTTCATCCGACCCGACCACGGTGAGTTGCACCTTGGCATCAAACTGCTGCTCAAATTTGGCCACCCAGTCGGCATCCGCATAGCCCGGCCAAGCCAGCACCCGCAGGGTTTGCAGCGCCTGCGCCGGCATAACGCACAGCGCCGCCCAAAGTATAAAAATGACCAAGCGTTGCATGATGACGCTCAGTCTAAATCAGACTTTGATCGTGTGCAGGCTAGGCCACGACTGCCGCTTTTTGAAGCCGCTGCAAACCACCCAGATACGGCCGCAAAACCTCGGGCACAGTGACCGAGCCGTCGGCGTTTTGGTAGTTTTCCAGCACCGCCACCAGGGTGCGGCCCACTGCCAGGCCGGAGCCGTTCAAGGTGTGCACCAGCTCGTTTTTGCCCTGCGCGTTTTTAAAGCGCGCCTGCAGGCGGCGCGCCTGGAAGGCTTCGCAGTTGCTCACCGAGCTGATTTCGCGGTAGGTGTTCTGCGCTGGCAACCACACCTCCAGGTCGTAAGTTTTGGCGGCACCAAAGCCCATGTCGCCGGTGCACAGGCTCATCACCCGGTACGGCAATCCCAGCTTTTGCAAAATGGCCTCGGCGTGGCCGGTCATTTGCTCCAGCACCGCATAGCTGCTGTCCGGGTGCACGATTTGCACCATCTCAACCTTGTCAAACTGGTGTTGGCGAATCAGGCCACGGGTGTCGCGCCCGGCGCTACCCGCCTCGGACCGGAAGCACGGCGTGTGGCCGGTGAGTTTGACGGGTAAGTCGGCCTCTGCCAGCACCACATCGCGCACAAAGTTGGTCAGGGGTACTTCGGCCGTGGGTATCAAATACAGCGCGGTGTTGTCAGGCTGCTCTTCGCCCTCTTGGCCGCCTTTTTTGGCGGCAAACAAATCGCCTTCAAACTTGGGCAGCTGGCCGGTGCCGCGCAGGGTTTCGCCGCTGACGATGTAAGGCGTGTAGCACTCGGTGTAACCGTGTTCCTGGGTTTGCACATCCAGCATGAATTGCGCCAGCGCCCGGTGCAAGCGTGCCACCTGGCCTTTCATCACGGTGAAACGTGCGCCTGTGAGCTTGACACCCATCTCAAAGTCCAACCCCAGCGGTGTACCCACGTCCACATGGTCTTTGATGTCAAAGTCAAAAGTGCGTGGGCCGTTACCGTCAGGACTCCAGCTGCGCACCACCACGTTGGCGTGTTCGTCTGCGCCCACTGGCACGCTCTCGTGTGGCAAATTGGGCACTGCCAGCAGCAGGGTTTGCAGCTCAAGCTGAATCTGATCGAGCCGTTTGGCAGAGGCATCCAGTTCATCCTTGATGCCCGCCACCTGCGCCATCACGGCATCCGCTTCTGCTGCCCCAGCCGGGCCTTTGGCTTTGAGATGTCCGATCTGTTTGCTTGATGCATTGCGTTGCGCTTGCAGCGCTTCGGTGCGAATCTGGATGGTTTTGCGCTCCGCTTCCAGCGCGGTGAAGGTCGACACGTTCAAAAACGCTTGTGGCGTTTTACGGGTTTCAAGGCGGGCCACCACTTGGGCCAGGTCTTTGCGCAGCAGGGTCAGGTCTAACATGGTAATAACTTTAAGTAAAAATGGGCTGTAGCCCTTTATTTATATCAACAAGCAACTATATATTTTATAGCAATCAATGGACTTCTGAAGGGTTCAGGCGCAAGCCCTTGGGCAGGGGAAACTTGACGTTTTCAGGGTCACCCGCCAGGCGCTGCACCGACACGGCACCCAGTGCCTTGAGACGCTCAATCACCTGGGTCACCAAAATCTCGGGGGCCGAAGCCCCGGCCGTCAGCCCGACGCGCTGGCAGCCTGCAAACCATGCCGCTTGCAAATCAGCCGCACTGTCAACCATGTAGCCCGGTGTGCCCAGCTTGCGTGCCACTTCCGCCAGCCGGTTGCTGTTGGAGCTGCTGGGGCTGCCGACCACCACCACCACATCCACTTGCGGGCTCATCAGCTTGACGGCATCCTGGCGATTTTGCGTGGCGTAGCAAATGTCTTGCTGTTTGGGTTCACGCACCAGAGGAAAACGGGCCTTGATGGCAGCGGCAATGTCAGCCGCGTCATCCACACTCAGGGTGGTTTGCGTCACCACCGCCAGCTTGGCCGTTTGCGTCGGGGTGATGCGGGCGACATCGGCCACGCTGTCCACCAGGTGAATGCCACCGTCCAACTGTCCCATGGTGCCTTCCACTTCGGGGTGACCCTTGTGGCCGATCATGATGAACTCATACCCCTCTTTGGCCAGTTTGGCCACTTCCACATGCACCTTGGTCACCAGCGGGCAGGTGGCATCAAAAATACGAAAGCCGCGCGCGGCGGCCTCTTGTTGCACCGCGCGGCTCACACCATGGGCCGAAAAAACCAGCGTAGCCCCGGCCGGGACTTCATCAAGTGCTTCTATAAAAATAGCGCCTTTGGCTTTCAGGTCGTTCACCACAAAGGTGTTGTGTACGATCTCGTGGCGCACATAAATGGGCGCACCAAACTTGGCCAGCGCCTTTTCAACAATTTCAATGGCACGGTCCACACCGGCACAAAAGCCGCGTGGTTCGGCCAGCAAAACTTGCATGGCACTCACAACACGCCAATCACATGCACTTCAAACGTCACCGGCTGTCCCGCCAACGGGTGGTTGAAGTCAAACAACACCGCTTCACCCTTGGCATCGGAGCGGAATTCCTTGATCACACCGGCAAATTCGCCTTGCCCATCGGGGGTTGCAAATTTGACCGCTTCACCCACCTCAAAGGTATCGTTGCCGCCCCCGAGGTCGGTGAGTTCTTTGCGTGCCATCCACTGCAACATGGCGGGGCTGCGTGGGCCAAAGGCCTCACCGGCGGGCAGCTCGATGGTGGTGCGCGC
>JBGSRY010000183.1:0-1556 GCA_041737325.1 Rhodoferax sp.
GTGCACGGTGATGTGGTGACCGACTGGACGGACCGCAATGTCGTGCCGTATTACAAGGGCACCTGGGCCAGCATCAAGCGCGTGGGCAGCGTGGATGAGTACAAGGCCAGCGTGTCGTTTAAAGACCGGCGCATTGGTTAATGGTGGTATGAGTTGAAGTGGTTGGGGGTGGCCGTGTGCCACCCCTTTTTTTCACAATAATTTCATGATCAATCAAACTTCCATCTCTGAGCCGGACAGTGTTGTGCAGACGTTGCAGCTCATCCAGGCCCGCCACAACGTGTCACCCAAACGCCTGGCTGAACCCGGCCCAAGTACGGCGCAAATTCAGCAATTGTTTGAGGCGGCCGCCAGCGCCCCGGACCATGGCGAGATCACCCCGTGGCGTTTTGTCCAGATCAGTGCGGCAGCACGTCCCAGGTTGGGCGATGCCTTTGCCCAGGCGCTGCGCCAGCGCGATGCCAAGGCCACCTTGGAGCAATTACAGTCAGCGCAAGAAAAAGCCCTGCGCGCACCGTTTTTGGCCTTGGCGGTGGCGCGCCTAGGGCCTACAGAACCCGATATTCCCACGCTGGAGCGCATGGTGTCCCTCGGGGCTGCTGTGCAAAACATCCTGCTGATGGCGCAGGCGATGGGCTTTGGAGCTGGCTTGACCAGCGGGCAAGCCATGGACAGCGAACCGCTGCGTCAATTGTTTAAACTGGATGCCAGCGAACAAGCCGTGTGTTTTATCAACATTGGCACTGTGACCAAAACAAAGCCCACCCGCCCACGCCCAGACCTGACAGTGTTTGTCAGTCATTTGTGAACTGCGTGCAGGCCGTGTCCCGTGCCGCTGGTTTACGATCCCCTAATGCCCACTCCGTTCACCCCCCTGACTGAAGAAGAAATCCAGCAGTTGGACCACTTCCTGCTGCACGAAGGGCAGTGCGATGAATCCATGACACTCGACACCCTGGACGGCTATCTGCATGCCATTGCCATCGGGCCCCGCACCTTGATGCCCCAACAATGGGTGCCCAGTATCTGGGGTGATGGGCCAACTATGATGCCGCCGGTCAACCGCATCGAGCAACTCAACCAAATCCTGGCGTTGATCATGCGCCGCTTCAACAGCATCATCAACGGTTTGGAAGAAGACGCACCAGAAATTTGTCCGCTCTGGTTCACCACCGAATACCGAAACAAGGAATACGACGATGCCGAGGGCTGGGCTTACGGCTTCACTGAGGGTGTCAAGCTGTGTCAGCAAGACTGGCAACCATTGCTCAATTCAGATCAGGGCAAAGAGTGGTATCGGCCCATTGGCCTGCTGGGCGAAGACGACTTTGGCCCCGACTAGTAGTTCGTTCCATTAAAACAGGTGCATTTCAAGAAATCCCCAGGTCGAACTTGTTCCAGCGAAACACGACGGGGAACTGGTTCATTTCCTCAACCCCTTTGAGAATTCTCATTTTGAGGTCTTCGAGTGAGTCGACGCGAATGTGGCGCAGAAACGTGCGAGCCATTTTTGAGAAAGCGCATTCGATGAGATTGAGCCACGAACCATGCTTAGG
>JBGSRY010000405.1:0-8974 GCA_041737325.1 Rhodoferax sp.
ATCATTGGCACCGGCCGCAGCGACTACCCCAACCAGATCAACAACATCCTGTGTTTTCCGTACATTTTCCGCGGTGCGCTGGATGCCGGAGCCACCACCATCACGGTCGAGATGGAAATGGCCGCCGTGCATGCCATTGCCGCCTTGGCGCAAGCTGAGCAAAGCGAAGTGGTCGCTGCCGCCTATGCCGGTGAGCCGCTGGCCTTTGGGCGTGAATACCTGATTCCCAAGCCCTTTGATCCGCGCCTGATGATCATGGTGGCACCGGCCGTGGCCCAAGCGGCGGCCGACAGTGGTGTGGCCCAGCGCCCCATCAGCGACATGGATGCCTACCGTGAGAAGCTGCAAAGTTTCGTCTACGCTTCCGGCACGGTGATGAAGCCCATCTTTACGGCAGCCAAAAAAGCGTTGAAAAAACGCGTGGCGTTTGCCGAGGGCGAAGAAGAACGTGTGTTGCGTGCGGCGCAAATTGTGGTGGACGAAGGTCTGGCCACGCCAACCCTGATTGGTCGCCCAAGCGTGATTGCAGCCCGCATTGAAAAGTTCGGTTTGCGCCTGAAAGAAGGCGTTGATTACGAAGTGGTCAATGTTGAGCAAGATGACCGCTACCGCGATTTCTGGCAAACCTACCACCGCATGACCGAACGCAAGGGCATCACGGTACAAATTGCAAAAATCGAAATGCGTCGCCGCCTGACGCTGATTGGCAGCATGATGCTCCACAAAGGCTACGTCGATGGCCTGATCTGCGGTACCTGGGGCACCACCTCGTTGCACTTGCAATACCTTGACCAAGTGGTTGGCAAGCGCGAGGGTGTCAACAACTACGCCTGCATGAACGGACTGATGCTGCCAGGCCGCCAGGTTTTTCTGGTGGACACGCACGTCAACTATGACCCCACGGCCGAACAACTCGCCGAGATCACCATCATGGCGGCAGAGGAAATGATGCGTTTTGGCATTCCGCCCAAAGCCGCGTTGTTGTCACACTCGAGCTTTGGCAGCAGCAACCAGCCCAGTGCCCTCAAAATGCGCGACACCCTGGCATTGCTGCGCACGCAGGCACCCTGGCTGGAAGTGGACGGCGAAATGCATGGTGACGTGGCGCTGGACGGAGCCATGCGCGCGCACCTGATGCCCAACAGCACCTTGTACGGCGATGCCAACCTGCTGGTACTGCCCAACATTGATGCGGCCAACATTGCATACAACCTGCTTAAAACCGCTGCGGGTGGCAATATTGCTGTGGGCCCGGTGTTGCTGGGTGCAGCCAAACCCGTGCACATTTTGACGGCCAGTACCACCGTGCGCCGGATTGTGAACATGACGGCACTCACAGTTGCGGATGCAAACGCCAGCAGATAAGCCATCAGGACTAAGTTAGTACACACTTAGTCATTTATTTCCCCTGCAAGCATTGCCTATTTATTGGGCAATGGCTTGCTTTTTTCTTTTGGATCGACGACACTAGCGCCCTTGAATATTCGGGTTTACCCGTTGTTTTGCAGGGAACCAAAGGTCACATGTCCAGATTCAGCGCTGTCAAGTTGGTACTCACTTTTTTGTGTGTTGCCGCGGTGGCATCGACGGGTGTGGCCATCGGTCGCGCACCTACCCCGGTCAGTTTGCAGGCCACCATCGGATTGGCAGAGTTGCCCAAGCAGGGGGTCGAAACCTACACCTTGATTCGTCAGGGAGGGCCTTTTGCCTCAGAGAAAGATGGTGCAATGTTTGGCAATCGTGAACGTATCCTGCCGACACAAAAACGGGGGTATTACCTGGAGTACACCGTGCCGACACCGGGTTTAAGCCACCGTGGTGCCCGGCGAATTGTTTGTGGCGGTGCGCGAACCCTGCCCGATGTTTGTTATTACAGCGCCGACCACTATGCGAGTTTTCGCAAGATCGTGCCGTAAAAAATGAAGCCTTGCTTTTAGCTATTTAGAAAGAATAACCATGTCACTTGCCCAACCTACCACCCTTGCCACTGTGCATGCAGCAGAATTGCCGCTGCGCGGCATTCGCACCAACATTGTGCAATCGATCCGGGCGTTTCGCGTGCCAGACCTGCAACAGGCGGCGCAGGCTTTGGGGCATCATTTTTTGTATGCCAATTTAGCCACCGCACAAAGCAAGCAGGATGTGCTGGACTTGATTGGGCAGCAGTTCATGTTGACCGTGTCAGTGGGGAAAAACTTTGATTCCCTGTATGACAGTCTGACCGATCCGGTGCACAAATCCGGTCCACAAACCGGTTTTATCGCCGTGCTGGAGCACATTCCGGCCAACACCAAATTTGACAAGGAAGCGCGTGAACAGCTGCTGGATATTTTTCGCGACACCGTCGACTACTGGGGTGACCGCAAAGTGCCGTTTCGCTGCTTTTATTCGTTCTCGGTAGCGCGCGCCGCCCAGGCAGATGCAGCGCATCTCGCCAGCCAGTCGGTTTCGGGCAGCATTGAATTGCTGACTGAAAACGGCGAAAAAATGCCCACCGACAAATTGCTGGACATTTCACCGCAAGCACTGCGCATGAGCAGCCCATTCAATGCGGGCTACTGGACCGCAGCCTGAATTGATCAGGGCGCGCAGGGCACCAGCGACTGTGCCAAGGCCACGTATTCAGCCACAGGCACTTCTTCGGCGCGGCGTTGCACATTGAAGGCCCCGCCAAAGTTTTTGCCCTCCAGCCAGGCCCCCAGCGTGTGGCGCAATAATTTGCGCCGCTGACTGAAGGCTACCTGCACCAGTTCGCTCAAAGTGGGCACATCCACTTGGGCTGCATCCGGGCGTGGCAGCATCCGCACCACGGCACTGTCTACGCGCGGCGGTGGCACAAAACTTTCGGGCGGTACAAACAGCACGTTTTCCATGGCGTAGCGCCACTGCAGCATGACGCTCAAGCGGCCATAAGCGGCGGTGCTGGGCTTGGCCACCATGCGGTCTATCACCTCTTTTTGCAGCATGAAGTGCTGGTCTTGAATCACCTCCACGTACTGCAGCAAGTGAAACAAAATAGGGGTGGAGATGTTGTACGGTAAATTGCCAACAACTCTTAATTTAATAGCATTCAGTCCATTAAATATAAGGGCGAAGTCTACTTTTAGTACATCAGATTCAACCACGGTGAGTTGGCCGTGTGCGCGCAGGCGTTGGGCCAGATCACGGTCCAGCTCAATCACCGTCAAGGCTCCCAGTCGCTCCACCAAGGGCTGCGTCAGGGCCGCCAGGCCCGGGCCAATTTCGACCATGGGCTCACCCGCCTTGGGGTTGATGGCATCCACAATGGCATCAATGATGCCGCCATCCGCCAGGAAGTGCTGGCCAAAACGTTTGCGCGGGATGTGGGTAGGGTGTTTCAACTGTGCCCCCACTTCATTGGGGTGCTTCACGCAACTCAACGTAAGCCCGGGCACGCACTTCCTGAGCCCAGGTTTGATAGGCCTCGGCGAATTTTTTCTCGTGCAGCGCAGCCCGTACCGATTCACGTTGCTGGGCCGGGCTCAGGCTGACTTTGCGGCGTTCCAGCAATTGAATCAAATGCACGCCAAAGCGCGACACCAGAGGGTCGCTCACCTCACCCGGTGCCAGGCGGTTCATGACCCCCTCAAATTCCGGCACAAACATACCGGGGCTGGCCCAGCCCAGGTCACCGCCCTGTGACGCACTGCTGTCCTGCGAATGTTCGCGTGCCAGGGCAGCAAAATCTGCACCGGCAGTGACCACTTGCTTTTTGAAATCGGCCAATTTCTTCTGTGCGTCTGATTCACTCAAACGCGCGTTGGGCACCAGCAAGATGTGCCGGGCGTGGCTTTGGGTAACGGCCGCTACGGGTAGCCCGCTGTGGGCTTTTTCAACCACCTTGAGCACATGAAAGCCAGCCGGTGAGCGCACCAGGTCGGCCACCTCGCCGACATCCAGGGATTGGGTGGCTTGCACGAACAGGGCGGGGTAACGGCTGGCCTCACGCAGGCCCATCAGCCCGCCATTGCCAGGGTCGGTGATGTCGGTGAATTCGCGCACCAGGGTGGAAAAGTCTTCACCGGCCTTGGCGCGCACCTGTGCCCGTTCGGCGCGTTTGCGCAGCGCTTCAACCTGAACTGGAGAGGCAGACTCGGGCACGGCCACCAGAATTTGCGCCAGATTGAGCTGCACCAGGTTCGGATTCAGGTTGTTTTTTTGTTCATTCAGGTACTGGTCAATGTCCAGATCGCTGACCCGAACCCGGGGCTCTACCTCACGTTCACGCAGCCGTTGCAGCAGCAACTGGTCGTGCAACTGGGTTCTGAATTGGGCCACACTGATGCCATCTTGCGCCAGCTTGCGGTGCAATTCGGCCACGTCAATCTGGTTTTGCTGGGCAATGTTGAGCTCCGCCTGGTCAATGGCTGAAGCGTCAATGCGCAAACCGGTTTCACGCCCGAGTTGCACCTGGGCTTTGAGGTTGATCAAGTTTTCCAACACCTCAGGGGCCAACTGCTGCACCTGCGGCTGGGGGCGGCGTTGCTGTGCCAATTGCGCCTGCACGCGCTGGATTTCGCGGCGTACTTCCAGGTTGGTTACCGGTTCGGAATTCACCACCGCCACAATGTAGTCCGCCTGGGTGGTGGCGCTGGGTGCGGGGCTGGTGACTGTGGTGGCGGCTGTGCTCAGGCGCAAGCCTTGTGCCGATGCCAGTGATGACAGCACCAGGGCGGCCAAGGTGATCAATGCGAAGCGGTGGTTCATGTGTCAGTTCAATCGTAGTTGCTGAAGCGACTTGGCGCGGCAGCTGGCTCGCGCAAGTTTTGGTAATTGGGAATGTTAGTCTGAAGTGACTTGACCGGGCTCACACCCAGGCGGGAGAAGCCGACAAACTCAAGCTGGAACATGATGCGCTGGGTGGCGCTGCTGGTGCTGGTTTGGGTGCGTTCCATGACGATGCGGCCAAGCCAGCAACCTGCATCGTATTCAAAGCCGACCAGCGCGTTGACCAAGCGGCCTTCGTTCATGCTGTAGTTGAGTCGACCCACGCTGTACCAGCGGCCGCTGCTGGGGCTGGGGGGCAGCGCCAGGTTCAATGCCGTGTCATTCGCGCTTGATGCAGCCAGCGGCCATTGCCAGCTCAAGTCGATTTGTTCGCTCACGTTGCGCTGGAACCGGTACGCCGCATTGAGGGTACGGAAATTGCCCGGCCGGTAACGCGCACCCAGCGTGGAGCGAACCGACTCGTTGGTCTTGGGCGTGAACTGCACATTGCCTTCAAAACTCCACAGCGGATCCCAGCGCACCGAGGTACCCAGCAGCAAGTCGCTCAAACGGTCTTGTACCGGCACGCCGCCCGGCAAGGTCACATTTTGGTCACGCAAACGCACGCGTTGCGCCACACCGATCTGGGCCGCTTCGGCCCCGGTGGCCGGGTCCAGAAAGCGCGAGGTCACGCCCAGGGTGAGCAAGTGGCTGTCCGAGATGCGGTCGTTACCGATAAAGGCGTTTTCTGTGTAGATGGTGGACAGGTTGAAGTCGATGGCCCCGGAGTCGTAATTGGGCAGCAGGCTTTGGTCGCGGTAAGGCGTGTTGACATAAAACGCGCGCGGTTCCAGCGTTTGCTGCAAATGGCGTCCAAACAGGGCCATGTCACGCTCAAACACCAGGCCGCCATCCAGGCTGAACGTGGGCACGACCCGGCTGGCGCTGTTGGCCCCGTTGGACAAAGGAGCTTCAAACTGGTAATTGGTGGTGTGCACTTGCAGCTTGGGCCGCAAAAATCCGGACGGCATGGTGAGCGGGTAACTGACTTGCGTGAGGGCGTAGCTGCGCTGGCCGTTGACCTGGCCGGTGCGGATGACATCGGCCTGAAACTGGGTGTAGTCGGCCGTGAACGACAGGTCAAACCCGGCCAGGTTGGAGCGACTGTAGGTGCTGCTGATTTGCGGCAAGCGGTCATACGGCGGCACGATCGGGGCCAACGGGTCTTGCAGCGTTTGCCACTTCAGGGTGCGTACGGTGGAGACCCAGGCGGCGTTGCTCCAGGACAGGGTGGCATCGTTGGCCAGCAAGCGTTGCGCGGTGGTGTCGACCACGGTGGTGCCATAGACGGTGGTGGCGGTTGCCGTGCTGGTTGTGGTGTTGTTGGGGCTGAAATCACGCCAATAGTTGTCGTCGCTGACGCGGTTCAACTTCAGGTTCAGACCCAGGCCGTTGTCTGTCCAGGTGCTGGGTAGCTGCGCCTGGTGGTTCAGGTTGAGGCCCCAGCGGTTGCTGTCGCGCAGCTTGTCGCCAGGCATCCAGTTCAGGTGTGCCAGGCCGCTGTAGTTGGACTCCAGGTAGCGGAATTCGGTGTCCAGGCTCACGCCGCGCTTGCTCATCACGGTGGGGGTCAGGGTGGCATCGCGGTTGGGGGCGATGTTCCAGTAGTACGGCACAGCGACTTCGGTGCCGTTGACGTTGTCCACCCCCAGCGTGGGTGGCAGCAGGCCAGACTTGCGTTGGTCACTGAGCGGAAACGTGACATACGGCACGGGCAACAGGGGCACGCCTTTGAAGCTCAGCACCGCACCTTCGGCCGTGCCCACGTCGTCCTCATAGTCCAGGCTGATGCTGCTGGCGCGCAAGATCCAGTCCGGCAACCAGCTGGGGCCGGGCAAGCGCTTGCAGGTGGTGAAGGTGGCGTTGTGAATGACGGCGCGCTGCTCATCAACAAAATCAACCCGGTCGGCTTGGCCATGGGCATCGTTGCGCAAAAAATGGTACGTGGGCGCATTAAAAAAGCCCTCGAACGCATCCACTTTGAGTTCCAGCAGGGGGCCTTCGTACACGTTGCCAGCGCGGTTCACGCGCACGTTGCCGCGGGCCTTGGCCAGGTCGGTGGGCTGGTTGTATTCGAGTCGGTCGGCCTGGATGACGATGTCGCCCTTGCGCAGCATGGCGTTGCCCTGCACCACCGTTTCAAGATCGGGGCGGCCGGTGATGTGCTGGCCGGACACAAAGCTGGGCAAACTGCTGCGTACCTGCGGGTCAATCGGCTCCTGCAATTGCGCACTGGGTTGCAGTGTCAGCGCACCGCCATCGACCTCTTGCGCCCCGGCCAATGACCCGCTCAGCAGGGCCACCGACACGCACACGGGGGTCAAGGCAAAACGCACCGATGCCGCTCGCAGGGTGGCCGGGCTCGTCAAGAGGCGCGAAATAAAAATGCACATCGGTCAAAGGCAGTGAAGGTGCTTAAAGAGAGGGCAGCAACGATGGGCATCCAGGTTGGGTTTGTAAAATGGATTATCCATGACACAAGCCCCCGCCCCCCAATCCGAATGCAGCGCCGCTGTGACCTGGAGCGATGCCCACCGCGCCGCCCAATTTGCCACCTGGCTGCGTCACATTGCGCCCCGCCAAAACCTGCAAATTGACAGTCTGCGGCTGGCCTCGGCCGATGCCAGTTTTCGGCGTTACTTCAGAATTGATAGCTGCTTGCCCTTGTTAAACAAGGGTCAGAGGCCAATTTCGTTCATCATCATGGACGCGCCGCCAGACCAGGAAAACTGCCAGCCTTTTGTCAAGGTGGCGGCTCTGATGCAAGCCGCTGGCATTCACGCGCCGCAGGTGCTGGCCTGGGACGAGGCCCAGGGTTTCATGCTGCTGACCGACCTGGGGGCGCAGACCATGATGCAAGTCATCAATCGCCATGACGCGCAAGCCAACTTGCCGCTGTATCTGCAAGCGGTGGACACGCTGATTGCCTGGCAACTCAGCTCCCGGCCTGACGTGCTGCCGCCTTATGACGAGGCCCTGCTGCAGCGCGAGCTGGAGCTGTTCCCCGACTGGTACATCACACGACACAAGGGGGTAACGATTGATCAGGCGATGCGCTTCACACTGGACAACACCTTCAAGCAAATCATCGCCAACAACCTGGCCCAGCCCCGTGTGTATGTGCACCGCGACTTCATGCCCCGAAATCTAATGGCCCCCACGCTTGACGATCGGCTGGGTGTGCTGGACTTTCAGGACGCGGTGTATGGCCCCATCACCTACGACATTGCCAGTTTGATGCGCGACGCGTTTTTGAGTTGGGACGAAGACTTTTGCCTGGACGTGACCATTCGCTACTGGGACAAGGCGCGCCAAGCCGGTCTGCCGGTGGGGACCGACTTTGGCGAGTTTTACCGCAGCGTGGAGTGGATGGGCCTGCAGCGCCACCTGAAAGTGGCTGGCATCTTTGCCCGCCTGACCCTGCGCGACGGCAAGCCCCAGTACTTGGCCGACACGCCGCGTTTTATCACCTACATCCGCAGCACCTGCGCCCGCTACCGCGAGCTCAAACCGCTGTTGCGCTTGGTCGACAAACTCGAAGGCATTGTTGAGCCGAACCTCTTTGGTTTTGGAAAACAATAAGCCATATTGGCCTCAAGCCCTTGTGTTTACTGGGTGAGCAGCTATCAATTCAGGATAAGCTACACAGCGCCTGCAAACGCTGATGCGCGTCGTCTTGCGCGTCCACGGGCTGCTGGTTTTTGGCCTGCAGGTAGTGCGTGGTGAACACCTCCAGATAAGCCGTCAGCACCTGTGCGGCGTGCGCCTCACCGGCCAGCGCCAGGCACAAAGCGCCGACCTCTGAAGTGCAAAAGTGGTCACTGCGGCTGGAGCGGCGCAGCCGGTAGGTGGAGATTTGATCCGGGTGCAAGCTCAGCACCGGCAAGTGGTTCAGGTACGGGCTTTTGCGAAACATCTTGCCGGCTTCCGCCCAGGTGGCATCCAGCAGCACAAACAGCGGGCGTTTGACCGGGCGGTGCGGGTCGCAGGCCGCGCCACCTGGGTCGTGGGTGCTGATGTTTTCAGGCGGCAGCAGCGCAGTCACCACCCGATCCGGCGTGACAAATTCGCCCGGGAACACCACATACGGCTGCCACTGCGGGTCGGCCAGCAGGGCCAACAAGCGCGGGTCCACCGCGGTGCGCGCCCAGCCAAACGCAAAGGTATCGGCCACCACGTCGGCAAT
>JBGSRY010000231.1:0-6755 GCA_041737325.1 Rhodoferax sp.
GCTTGTCGTCCATCACGGTCTAGCGAGATGGGGCGTGCGGGGGGCCGACGATTTCTGGTACTCCAGTATGAGGAGGCCGCCCGCACGCCCCGTCTCGCGGGTTCAACGACAAGATGTCCATGCACTGCACCACTGACGCACAAGCGCCGCAAACGCTCACGCGGCCGCACAGGTTCAACAACAAGATGCCCCTGCACGCCCACCACAAACATCACCGCACAATCCCGCGCTGTGGCGAAGATTGCTTCAAAAATGAAAGCATCATCTGCACATCCGGTGTGGCCTCTGGGCAGTTTTTGTCAAGAAGCGCGATGCGCTCACAAGCCGCCTGCAAGGTCAGGTCGTCACGGTACAGCGCCTTGTGCATGGCTTTGACCACGCTGATGCGCTCAGGTGAAAACCCACGCCGACGCAGGCCTTCAAAGTTCATCGAGCGCGCCGCTGCGGGTTGCCCCTGACACATCACAAACGGCGGCAAATCGGCAAACAACAAGGTACACATCGCCGTCATGCTGTGCGCGCCAATTTTTACAAACTGGTGCACCACGGTAAAGCCGCCAAAAATGGCCCAGTCGCCCACGTGCACGTGGCCGGCCAGTTGCGTGTTATTGGCAAAAATGGTGTGGTCGCCCACCTGGCAGTCGTGCGCCAGATGGCAATAGGCCATGATCCAGTTGTCGTCACCGACACGTGTCACCCCCACATCACCCGGTGAGCCGATGTTGAAAGTGCAAAACTCGCGGATGGTGTTGCGGTTGCCAATCACCAGCTCACACGGCTCGTCGTTGTATTTTTTGTCTTGTGGAATCGCACCCAGCGATGAAAACTGAAAAATGCGGTTGTCCCGGCCAATGGTGGTGTGGCCTTCAATCACCACATGCGGCCCGATCGTGGTACCCGCGTCAATCTTCACAAACGGCCCGATGACGCTGTACGGCCCCACCGTGACCGAGCTATCGAGCTCGGCTGCGGGGTCCACCAGGGCGGTGGCGTGGATCGTGGTCAAGGGCGCTTCCTCAGGCAATTTTGCGAATGGCGCAAGTGAGCTCGGCTTCTACCGCCACCTCGCCCGCCACGGTGGCACGCGCCTGGAACTTGAAAATACCGGCTTTCATGCGCAGCAGGGCCACTTCCAGAATGAGTTGATCACCCGGCTCCACCGGTCGTTTGAAACGCACGCCTTCCATACCGGCAAAGTAGTACACGGTGTCATCAGTGGCAGCAGAGTCCATGGCATCAAAAGCCAGCAATGCTGCGGCTTGCGCCAGGGCTTCGAGCATCAACACCCCCGGCATCACCGGGCGGTAGGGGAAATGGCCCTGGAAGAATGGCTCGTTGATGGTGACGTTTTTGAGTGCCTTGATGGTCTTGCCCTTGTCAATCTCCAGCACCCGGTCTACCAGCAAAAACGGGTAACGGTGTGGCAGCTTGGTGAGAATTTTGTAGATATCCATGGTTTTTTTCCTTTGTTTTAGTTGGTGCTGGGAGTTGATGCGAGTTGCTTGACCTGCGCTTCCAGGGCGCGGATACGTTCACGCAAGCTGGAGAGCTGTTTCACCGAAGCGGCATTCTTTTCCCACGCAGCGTTGTCATCGATAGGGAACAGGCCGGTGTATTGGCCGGGTTTGAGAATCGAACGGGTCGCCACCGAAGCAGCAGAAATATGGACGCCATCGGCCAAGGTCAAATGTCCCAGCACCACCGCGCCGCCGCCCACGGTGCAATGCGCGCCAATGGTGGCGCTACCGGCCACGCCAGCACAACCCGCCATGGCGGTATGCGCCCCCACATGCACGTTGTGGCCGATTTGAATCAGGTTGTCGAGCTTGACACCGTCTTCGATCACGGTGTCTTGCAGTGCACCGCGGTCAATGCAGGTGTTGGCACCCATTTCAACGTCGTTGCCAATGCGCACGTTACCGAGTTGTTCAATCTTTTCCCAGGTGCCGTTGTTGGGCGCAAAGCCAAAGCCGTCGGCCCCGATGACCACACCAGGATGCAACAGACAACGCGCGCCAATGACACAGTTTTCTGCCACTGTGACACGTGACTTGAGCACCGTGTCTGGACCTACCACCGCACCCGCCTCAATCACACACAGGGCACCGATGTGCGCGGTGGGATGAATCCGGGCCAACGGGTCAATGACCGCAGTGGGATGGATATGAGGTTGAGTTGCAGCAGGCGAATTTTTTTTCCACAGCTGCGTCAAACGGGCAAAGTACAAATAGGGCTGGTCCGTGACAATGCAGGCCCCTCGCGCCTGCGCCTGGGCTTGAAACTGGGGGCCAACGATGACACAGGAGGCTTGGGTAGCAACCAGCTGATGCTGGTACTTGGGGTGGCTAAGAAAGCTCAGCTGGCCAGCTTTGGCAGCCTCGAGTGAGGCCAGGCCTTCAATCAACAGACTCGCGTCACCATACAACGCACCGCCCAATGCCTCGACAATGGTTGACAGACGCAACGACACGCACCACCAGCCTTTGGGTAACGGCTTACTTGGCACCAGGCGCATTCAGCGCCTTGATCACCTTGTCAGTGATGTCATGCTTGGGGTTGACATACACGGCATCCTGAAAAATGAAGTCGTATTTTTCAGCCACGGCCAGGTCTTTGATGACCTTGTTGGCACGCTGTATGACCAGTTGCAACTCTTCATTTTTGCGTGCATTCAGGTCTTCTTGGAATTCACGGCGTTTTCTTTGAAATTCACGGTCTTGGTCAAGCAACTGCTTCTGCCGCCCCTGGCGCTGGGTTTCTGGCAGGGTCGGGGCTTCACGCTCAAACTTGTCGGCTGCAGATTTGATGCCAGCGCCCTGGTCAAGCAGTTCTTTTTCGCGTTTGGAAAATTCTTGCTCAAGCTTGGTCTGGGCCGCCTTGGCCGTTCCGGCTTCTTTCAGCACCCGGTCTGTGCTGACAAAACCCATGCGCAGTTCCTGCGCGTGCGCCGATAACAGCACCAGACTGCAGGCAGCTACGGTACAAAAACGTTGTAAAAAATGTTGCATCAGAAACTGGTCCCAATTTGAAATTGCATGGTTTGGATTCTATCGCCGTCAAATTTGCGCAAGGGCTTGGCAAATGCCAAACGCAATGGCCCTACCGGCGAAATCCAGCTGATGCCGACACCCATGGATGAGCGCAGATCGTTGGCATTGGCGTTGACGGCATTGTCACCCGCCACCATACCTACATCCCAGAATCCATACATACGCAACGTGCGGTCGTTTCCGGCCCCCGGGAACGGTGCCAAGACTTCCATGTTGACATTGAGTTTTCGCAGACCGCCCAGTACGGTATTACTGACATCACGGGGGCCCAAACTGCCCTGTTCAAACCCGCGCACAGAACCCAAACCACCGCCAAAAAAGTTTTTGAACACAGGATACGATTTGCCCCCCGAAGCCTTGCCCAACCCAAGTTCAGCATTCACAGCGGCGGTGTATTGTTTGTTTAAAGGCACATAGCGCTGGTATTGAAATGTGGAACGCAGGTAGCGCACATCACCGGCAAACGACCATTCAGCATTCACACGCTGTAATTTGCCATTGGTAGGAGCCAAGGCGCTGTCACGGCTGTCACGCGCCCAGCCTGCAGTAAAGGGCACAGCGTTGCTCGAATAACCATATTCGTTGATATGGGCCTGGTACGACGTGGGCAACAACGTGCCGGGTTCAATGGTTGTTTTTTCAAGACCAGCACCGAAGAAGACGGTATCCAGTTCTGTGAATGGCACACCAAAACGCACCCCAACGCCCGAAGTGATCAACTTGTAGTAGCTCTGATCCTGATAGGGACTGCTGGTCTTGTGGTACAGATCAAAGGTGCGTGACACGCCATCGGCGGTGAAATAGGGGTCGGTGGTATTGAGCACAACCACACGGTTGATTTTGCTGGTGTTGACTTCAATGCCCAATGAATTGCCTGAACCAAACGCATTTTCCTGCTTCAAACCAAACGACAGACCCAAGCCATCACCGCTGGAAAAACCCGCCCCCAAACTCAGACTGCCGGTGGGTTTCTCGGTAACGTTGATGGTCAAGTCCACTTGGTCGGGCGCACCTGGAACCTCTTGGGTTTCAATCGCCACATCACCAAAATAGCCTAACCGATCGACCCGATCCCGCGAGCGGCGGATTTTGTCACCGTCGTACCAGGAGGCCTCCAGCTGGCGGAACTCGCGCCGGACGACCACATCACGCGTGCGGGTGTTACCCGCCACGTTGATGTGGCGCACATAGGCACGCCGCGAGGGGTTGGCCTGCAACACCAACGCCACACGGTTGTTGGCACGATCAACTTCGGGTTTGGCCTCCACCCGGGCAAAGGCGTACCCAAAATTGCCAAAATAATCGGTAAAGGCCTTGGTGGTCTTGGCAACTTCGTCGGCATTGAAGGCTTGCCCGGGGCGAATCACCACCAAGGACTTGAACTCTTCGTCTTTACCCAGGTAGTTGCCTGCCAGCTTGACACTGCTCACGACAAAACGTTCACCTTCGCTGATGTTGATGGTGATGCCAATGTCGGTCTTGTTGGGCAAAATGGCCACTTGGGTTGATTCAATCTTGAATTCAAGATAACCCCGCGTCAGGTAATACGCGCGCAAAGTTTCAATGTCCGCATTGAGTTTGGCACGCGAGTAGCGGTTCGATTTGGTGTACCAACTAAGCCATCCACCGGTGTCCAGGTCGAAGAGGTTGCGCAGTGTGGATTCAGCAAACACTTTGTTTCCGACAATGTTTATTTCGCTGATCTTGGCGGGGTCGCCTTCAGTCACTGTGAAGGTGAGGTTGACCCGGTTGCGTTCGATCGGGGTCACTGTGGTCACCACCTGCGTGGCATACAAGCTGCGGTTGATGTATTGGCGTTTGAGTTCCTGCTCGGCACGATCGAGCTGAGCCTTGTCGAACGGGCGACCATCCGACAAACCTACATCGCGCAAGGACTTGATGAGCACATCCTTGTCAAATTCTTTGGTACCTACAAACTCAACATTGGCCACTGTGGGGCGCTCTTGCACCACCACCACCAGGACATCGCCATTGACTTCAAGTCGAACATCCTTGAACAACCCCAAAGCAAACAAAGAGCGAATTGCGGCAGAACCTTGGTCGTCGCTGTAGGTATCCCCGATACGGATCGGCATCGACACAAACACCGTACCAGGTTCAACACGTTGCAAGCCCTCAATGCGAATGTCACGCACCGTAAACGGGTCTACTGCCCACGCCGATTGCGCCACAAAAGCCAACGACACCCACGCTGAAACCACGTCATCCAAGCTTCGGAGACCGGTTTACCGGTGACTCCCTCCCAAAGATAATACATCAGGTGCCCACCATCCAGCACCGGCAGCGGCAGCAGATTCAAGACCCCCAGGCTGACGCTGATCAACGCCAAAAAGATCAAATAGTGTGTCAGCCCGCCACTGGCTGACTTGCCTGCGAAATCTGCAATCGTCAAGGGGCCACTGATGTTTTTGAGGGAGGCCTCGCCGAGCACCATTTTGCCCATCATCTGGAGCGTCAAGACCGACACATCCCAGGTTTTGACCGCAGCCTGCCCGATACCCTCAAGCAGCCCGTAACGCACCAGCACCATCTCGGGACGTGCGCCCACATACGCGCCGATTCGCCCCATAAACTGATCACCTTCTTTGACCACTTGCGGGCTTACCATCAACTCCAGTTTTTGCCCATGGCGCGTGATTTGCCAGGGTTGAGCATGGGGCACACCGTCCGAGCTGGATTGACGAATCCACTGCCGCAGTTGCTGTCCGTCCACCACCATTTGGTTGCCGACACGGATCACTTCGTCGCCTTCCTGTAGCCCGGCGAGCTGTGCAGCACCCCCAGCTACGGTTTGACCGATGACAGGACGACTGAACGGGCTGACCAGACCAATTTTTGCAAACAACTGGGCATCGACTTCGGAAGTTGGCAGAGTTGACAGTTTGAGCACCGTGGCTTGCTCAGGTGCATGCGCAGACGATAAGGTCAACACGACATCGCTGCCCGCAAGGCTGGCACGTGTCAGCGCCCAGCGAATATCTTCAAATGACAGAACCGGCATCGCTTCTTGCCCTACAAGGCCGACCTGCAACACACGCTCCCCGCCGACCACACCAGCCTGACTGGCCAGTGTTTGCGCTTCTGGCCGACTCAACAGCGGAGCCGCAAGCTCCACACCCATCCAGTTGACAACGGCATAAAGCAACACGGCCAAACCCAGATTGGCGAACGGACCGGCCGCCACAATAGCTGCTCGACGACCTAATGGTTGGGTATTAAAGGCCAAATGCCGACAGGCAGACGGAACAGCGGCTTCACGTTCATCCAACATCTTCACATACCCGCCCAGCGGGACAAGCGCCAACACGAATTCAACTTTCGATTTTTTTGACTGCCAGCGCACAAGCGGCTTGCCAAATCCGATCGAAAACCGCAAGACGCGCACACCACAGGCCATGGCCATGCGGTAATGACCGTATTCGTGCACGGCAATCAACAGCGCAATCGCAACTATAAAGGCAGGCAGTGTCAGCATCACAGCAACCAGCTTGTGGGGTTAGCGGCTCAAACGGGAAACCAGCGCCCGGGCACAGGCCCGCGACTGCGCATCCAGTTCCAGCAGGTCTTCCAAAGACTGCGGCGGCGCAGGCGACACTGCGGCCAGGCTTTCCAGGTTCACAGCATGAATCTGATCAAAGCGGATGTGCCGCGCAAGAAAGGCTTCGACGGCGATCTCATTGGCTG
>JBGSRY010000278.1:0-2326 GCA_041737325.1 Rhodoferax sp.
CATACACCTACTCTGGGCACGCCTGCAGCACAGGTGCAATTGCCAGTCAGTGCTTATGTTGACCCGACGCTTTTTGAGCGCGAACTGCAAACCCTGTTCCAGCCTGGGCCACGCTACGTGGGCCACGCCGCCAGTGTGCCCACCGTGGGCGACTACGCCACCCTGGCGCACGAGCAAGACGGGCGCGCGCTGTTGCGCACCCCCACGGGCATTGAGCTGATCAGCAATGTGTGCCGCCACCGCCAGGCGCAAATGCTCAAGGGTCAAGGCAACCTGAGCGCCAGTGGTGGCCAGCTGGTGTGCCCAATTCACCGCTGGACGTACAGCGCCGGTGATGCCAGCGGCCAACAACCCGCCGGACAACTGCTGGGCGCGCCGCACTTTGCCACCGACCCTTGCTTGCACCTGGCCAACTACCCCTTGCGCGAATGGAATGGTTTGCTGTTTGAAGACAACGGCCGCGATATCACCGCCGACCTGCAGGCCATGCAGGAACGCAGCGCGCTTGATTTTTCTGGCTACGTGTTGAACAAGGTCGAGCTGCACGAATGCAACTACAACTGGAAGACCTTCATTGAGGTCTACCTGGAGGACTACCACGTGGGCCCGTTCCACCCCGGTCTGGGCCATTTTGTGACCTGTGATGACTTGCGCTGGCAGTTTGGCGAACACTTTTCGGTGCAAACCGTGGGGGTGTCCCAGGCTTTTGGACAACCCGGCAGCCCGGTTTACCAACGCTGGCACGACGCGCTGCGCGCCTACGACGGCGGCGCTGCCCCACGGCGCGGGGCCATTTGGCTGACCTATTTCCCGCACATCATGGTGGAGTGGTATCCGCATGTGCTCACGGTGTCGACGCTGCACCCGATCAGCCCCAGCAAAACCCTCAACCAGGTGGCGTTTTTCTACCCCGAGGACATTGCCGCCTTTGAGCCTGAGTTTGTCGCTGCCCAGCAAGCCGCCTACATGGAGACTTGCCTTGAAGACGACGAGATTGGCGAGCGCATGGATGCCGGGCGGCGCGCCTTGCTGGCGCGCGGCGACAACGAAGTCGGCCCCTACCAGAGCCCGATGGAAGACGGCATGCAGCATTTTCATGCCTGGTATCGCCGCCAGATGGGCTCGCATGGGTTTGGCGTTTGATATGTTTTTTATAGCTCTTTGCCCTTTTAATACAAAGGCTAGAGGCTTATTTTCTATTCAATAAAACCATGCAAGCACTGTGGATGGTTTTGGCCGCGTTTTTCTTTGCCAGCATGGCGGTGGGCATCAAGATTGCGTCCACCAGCTTTGGCTTGGCCGAGCTGGTGTTTTACCGTGGCGTGGTGAGCGTGGTGTTCATGGCGCTGGTGCTGCGTGCCCGTGGCACCCCACTGGCCACCCCGGTGCCGTGGATGCACGCCTGGCGCACCGCCATCGGTGTGTTTTCGCTGGCCACCTGGTTTTACGCCATCGCCCATTTGCCACTGGCCACGGCCATGACGCTGAACTACATGAGTGGCGTGTGGGTAGCGGCCTTTGTGGTGGGCGGGGCCATGCTCTACGGCAAAAACACGGGCCAGGGGCCGTTGATGGCCACCGTGTTGGCCGGTTTTGCCGGTGTGGTGCTGATGCTGCGCCCGACGCTGGACCAAAACCAGTTGTTTGCCGGACTGGTAGGCCTGCTCTCGGGGCTGGGCGCGGCCATGGCCTACCTGCAAGTCACCGCGCTGGGCAAGGTGGGCGAACCCGAAGGACGCACGGTGTTTTATTTTTCAGTCGGTACCACGCTGGCTGGCTTGCTGGCGGTGAGTTGGGACGGCTTTACCCCTTGGCACAGCGTCAGCTGGCAAGCCGCAGCGTGGCTGGTACCGATTGGCGTGCTGGCCACGCTGGGGCAGTGGAGCATGACGCGCGCCTACAGCCGGGGGGCCACGCTGCTGGTGGCCAACCTGCAGTACGCCGGCATTGTGTTCGCATCCATTTACAGTTTGCTGCTGTTTGACGACCGCATTGCCACACTGGGCTGGGTCGGTATGGTGCTGATTGTGGCCAGCGGTGTGGCCGCCACCGCGTTGCGCACCCGGGCACTGCCAGGCACCCCGGCGGAAGACCATTGAAACGATGTTGCAAAGGAAATCACATGTACACCCCACTCATTTCTGCCCCGCAACTGCAAACCCTGGTGGCCAGCGCACAGCCGCTGCTGGTGTTTGACTGCAGTTTTGAGCTCATGCAACCGGCCGAGGGCGATGCGCAGTACGCCAGTGGTCACATCCCGGGGGCGCAGCGGGCGGACCTGGATCGCCACTTGAGCGCCCAAGGCGCAGCCGATGCCGCCAGCGGG
>JBGSRY010000415.1:0-1921 GCA_041737325.1 Rhodoferax sp.
GGTGAGCGTGTTGTGGGCCAGAAACCAGACCACGCCCGCAATGGCGGCGATGGCGATGACCTGGTAAATCAGGCCCCTGAAGGCTTGGCTACGCCAAGACCAATTATTTTTTTTGGGAGGTGTGTTGGCTGTCATGGTGTGCATCCTGTGGGATGACTGAATGAAAAAGCGCCGCGTGAATCGCTTGTGGCGAACTCAGGCGGCGCTGTATGCGCTAAAAAATCAGATTAACGAACTGGGTAGGCGTACATCAGGCCGCCTTTGTTCCACTGGTTGTTCAGGCCGCGGGGCAGACCCAGGGGCGATTTGGGACCAACGTTGCGCTCAAAAATCTCACCGTAGTTGCCCGTGGCCTTGATGGCGTTGGCCATCCAGTCCTTGCTCAGGCCCAGCAGTTTGCCGGTGTCTTCCGATGTGCCCAAAATGCGCATGACGACCGGGTCTTTGCTGGTGGCTTTGAGGGCATCCACATTGGCTTTATTGATGCCATATTCTTCGGCTTCAATCAACCCATAGATTGTCCACTTGACAATGGCAAACCATTCGTCGTCACCGCGGCGCACCATCGGGCCCAAGGGTTCTTTGGAAATCAGCTCTGGCAGGATGACATGGTCTTTGGGGTCTTTGGCCACCTTGTTACGGGTCGAAGCCAGGCCAGATGCGTCGGTGGTGTAGGCAATGCAACGGCCGGTGAAGTAAGCGTTTTCAGCGGCTTCGAGTTTCTCGAACACCACGGGCTTGATGTTCAGGCCGTTGGCTTTGGAGTAGTCGGTGAGGTTTTTCTCGGTGGTGGTGCCAGACTGCACGCACACGGTTTGGCCTTTGAGCTGTTTAGCGCTCTTGATCTTGCTCTTGACCGGCACCATGAAACCTTGACCGTCATAGTAGGTCACCATGGTCGAGTTCAGGCCCAAAGACGCATCACGCGTCAGGGTAAAGGTGGTGTTGCGTGACAACACATCGACTTCGCCGGACTGCAGCGCGGTAAAACGCTGTTGGGCGTTCAGGGGCACGTACTTCACTTTTTCGGCGTCGCCCAAGGTGGCGGCAGCCATGGCGCGGCACATGTCCACATCCAGCCCCGTCCATTTGCCGGATGAGTCGGCGGCACCGAAACCAGCCAGGCCGGTGTTCACACCGCACACCACTTGACCGCGGGCTTTGATGCCGTCGAGCGTTTTGCCCGCGTGCGCAGGCAGTGTGGCCAGGGTGCCCAGAGCGGCTGCAACGACAGCCAGTGCTTTAACTTTGTTTGAACGCATGGGTTTTAACTCCAGTTGATAAAAATGATAAACATCGAATGTTGATGAAACAAACTGCAGAATCAACAAGCGTTCTACTGTAGCAGCGCACTTGATTTAAGCAGCTACGGGTTTACGCTGGAGCTTTATGCAATTTGTTTATAACCTCATTCGAATCGCTTCAGCTGACAATACAAGCAGCAAGCGTGCCATGATTGTGCGACTTTGCAAAACCCCCTGTTGTTGCATTGAACTTGAGGTCATCCATGTCCCTGAATAAAGCCCCTGTGCTCGGCAAACCGTTGTCGGGTTGGCGCTTGCAGATTTACACCATTATTTTTGAGGCCGACACCCGCGCCGGGCGTTGGTTTGACCAGGCGTTGATTGCTGTCATTTTGACCAGCGTCGCGATCGTCATGGCCGACAGTGTGCAGAACGTGCACCAAGACTGGCATGCAGGGTTGAACGCCGCAGAGTGGGTTTTTACCGTGATCTTCACGCTGGAATATGCCGCCCGTCTGGCTTGCGTGCGCCATCCGATGCGCTATGCGTTGAGCTTTTACGGTCTCATTGATCTGCTGGCGCTGCTGCCCACTTATCTGGCGCTGCTGGTGCCCGAGGTGGCGGTGTTGATCGACGTGCGCATCTTGCGGCTGCTGCGCGTGTTTCGGGTCTTCAAG
>JBGSRY010000417.1:0-2366 GCA_041737325.1 Rhodoferax sp.
GTGGTGGCGCTGGCGCAGCTGGGGGGGCGGGCGTTTTACTCCTGCCGCGTGGCAGACGACGAGCTGGGTGATTTCTACACCAAAGACCTGAGCGCACATGGCGTGGCCAGTAACCTGATGCACACCAAGGCACCCCAGGGACAAACTGGCATCTGCATGGTGATGGTGACCCCGGATGCCGAGCGCAGCATGAGCACCTTTTTGGGGGCCACCGCCGACATCGACGAGACCGCCTTGCACCCGCACGATATTGTCAAAGCGCGCGTCTATTACATGGAAGGCTATTTGGCTGCATCCCCCAGCGGGGCGGCCGCAGCCGTCAAAGGTCGTGCAATTGCCAGCCAAGCGGGTGTCAAACTGGCCACCACGCTCAGCGATGTGAGCATGATCAACTTTTGCCGTCCCGGCCTGCAGGCCATGGTCGGCGATGACCTGGATTTTTTGTTCTGCAACGAGGAAGAAGCCCAGGTCTGGTGTGGCAGCCAGGACTTGGCACACATCACGCAGCAACTGGCGCAGCAGGCCAAAACCGTGTGCCTGACACGCAGTGCCAAAGGTTGCCTGGTGATCGAGCAGGGCCAGGTCACCGAGGTGCCCGCTGTCAAGGTGAAAGCCATCGACACCAATGGCGCTGGCGATATGTTTGCCGGGGCCTTTTTGTACGCCGTGACGCACGGCCATAGCCATGCCCAAGCGGCCTGGCTGGCCAACCAGGCCGCCGCTCGCGTGGTGTCGCAGTATGGCAACCGCCTGAGCCAGCCGGTGATGCAAGCCTTGAAGTCGGACTTCGCCAGCCACCTGGCAGCTTGACCTGCTTGCTGCGCCACGCTGGCAGCGCCACGCGGCCCTGGCCGCGATAATCTGTTTCCCTTGCCAGGTCTGAAGCATCTTGCACTGCTTGCAGCTGGCGTTCTTTTTACACATTCCGGAGTTCTATTGATGACCACCGTTGACGCTTCAACTCGCCGTAAATTTATAAGAAATTCGGCTCTAGCCCTTGCTTATACAGGGCTACCAGCTATTAATTTTGCAGCAAATAACAACCCGGCAGAACGCCGGTTTGACCCGCAACCGGGCCAGTGGCGTACGTTTGATGTCACCACTCGGGTGGACATTGCCAAACCGCAGGGCGCAACCCAGGTCTGGCTGCCGATTCCCAGTGTGGACAGCGCTTGGCAACGTTCCCAAACCAGCAGTTTCAGCAGCAACGGCACGGCGCAGCTCACCAGCGATGCGCACTACGGCGCACGCATGTTGTACGTGACTTTTGACGAGCACGTGGCCCAGCCCTATGTGGAACTCACCAGCCGCATCCAGACGCAAAACCGGGCCGTGAACTGGGCTCAAAAAGGCGTTGCGGCAGAGGATGCTGCAACCCTGAAAGCGCGCCTGGCGGCCACCACGCTGTTGCCCACCGACGGCATCGTGCGCGACACGGCGCTGCAAGCAACCCAAGGGGCGCGCACCGATGTCGAAAAAGCACAAGCCCTGTTTGACTGGGTGGTGACCCACACCTACCGTGAACCGAAAACCCGTGGCTGTGGCGAAGGGGATATTCAAACCATGCTGGAAACCGGCAACCTGGGCGGCAAGTGCGCCGATTTGAATGCCCTGTTTGTTGGCCTGTGTCGCTCGGTCGGGTTGCCTGCGCGAGACGTGTACGGTCTGCGCCTGGCCCCCAGTGCGTTTGGTTACAAGGAACTGGGTGGCAACCCGGTCAAATTGCAAGGTGCACAACATTGCCGTGCCGAGGTCTACCTCAACGGTCACGGTTGGGTGGCGATGGATCCGGCTGATGTGGCCAAGGTCATGCGTCAGGAAACCCCCGAGTGGATCAAATCGGCCCAGCACCCGCTGATTGCACCCATCAACAAGGGTTTGTTTGGTGGCTGGGAGGGCAACTGGATGGCGTTCAATACCGCGCATGATGTGACGCTGCCCCATGCCAAAGGCGGCCCGATCGGCTTTTTCATGTACCCGGTGGCTGAAACGGCGGCAGGGCGGCTCGATTCGTATGCGCCCGACAGCTTCAAATACCAGATCAGCGCCCAAGAAATCAAGGCCTGAGTTCTTTACTTCATTTCTTGACTTGAGTTAAGGCGCAGGGGCGCTGCATGCCGTCCAATGGGGCCTGTATTGGCATCCTGTCAGGCATTGCACACCATGAAATCTGTCTCGCTTCCCATTTTTTCTGAAGTCAAAGCGGCGGCGCAAAAGCCGCCAGGCTGGCCATTTTTAAGGCTGGGTTTTCGCCCGTTTTATTTGGGCGGCACGCTGCTGGCCGCCTTGGCCGTGCCGCTGTGGGTGGCCCTGTTTCTGGGGGGTGTGCAGGTGGCTACTGCCGTGCCTGCCGGTCATCGGACCGC
>JBGSRY010000303.1:0-2153 GCA_041737325.1 Rhodoferax sp.
CGTGCAGGTCACCGCCACGCCCGCACCCGCGCCGCGCGGGTAACGCACCGCTACCGGTGTGGGTTGGGCGTAGGCGGTGCTGAGCAACATGCGGCATTCGTTTTCATCGGCCGGGCACGCCAGGCTGAGGTTGGGAATGCAGCGCACATACGCAATGTCATAGGCCCCGGCGTGGGTGGCCCCATCAGCCCCTACCAGCCCGGCACGGTCCAGGGCAAACACCACGGGCAGGTTTTGCAGCGCCACGTCGTGGATCAGCTGGTCATAGGCGCGCTGCAAAAAGGTGGAGTAAATCGCCACCACCGGCTTCAGCCCTTCGCAGGCCAGACCAGCGGCAAAGGTCACGGCGTGCTGCTCGGCAATGCCCACATCAAAATAACGCGCCGGAAAGCGCTGGTGAAATTCGACCATGCCAGAGCCTTCACGCATGGCCGGGGTGATGCCCACCAGGCGATCGTCAGCCGCAGCCATGTCGCACAACCAGTTGCCAAACACTTGGGTAAAGGTGGGCTTGGCGATTGCCGCACTTTTTTGCAGGCCCACAGCCGGGTCAAATTTGCCTGGGCCGTGGTAGGCAATCGGGTCCACTTCGGCCAGTTTGTAGCCTTGGCCTTTTTTAGTGACCACGTGCAGAAACTGTGGCCCCTTGAGCTGCTTGATGTTCTCCAGCACCGTCACCAGCGTGTCCACGTCATGGCCATCAATCGGGCCGACGTAGTTGAAGCCAAATTTTTCAAACAGCGTGATCGGTTTGACCATGCCTTTGGCCGATTCTTCAAAGCGTTTGGCCAGCTCCCACAACGGCGGCGCGCCTTTGAGCACGGTTTTGCTGGCGTTTTTGGCAGCGGCATAAAACTGCCCGCTGAGCAACTTGGCCAGGTGGCGGTTGAGCGCCCCCACGGGTGGGCTGATGGACATGTCGTTGTCGTTCAGGATCACCAGCAGGTTGCAGTCCATGACCCCGGCATTGTTCAGGGCTTCAAAGGCCATGCCAGCGGTCATGGCCCCGTCGCCAATCACGGCAATGGCGTGGCGCTCTTCCCCCTTGATGCGGCTGGCCAGCGCCATGCCCAGGGCGGCTGAGATGGAGGTGCTGGAATGGGCTGTGCCAAAGGCATCAAATTCGCTTTCGTCGCGGCGCGGAAAGCCGCTCAAGCCCCCCCACTGGCGCAGGCTGGCCATGCGCTCACGCCGGCCAGTGAGAATTTTGTGCGGATAGGTCTGGTGGCCCACATCCCACACCACCCGGTCATGCGGCGTATCAAACACATAGTGCAGTGCCACCGTGAGTTCCACCGTGCCCAGGTTGGAACTGAGGTGACCGCCGGTTTTGGCCACGCTCTCCAGCAGGTAAGCGCGCAGTTCGGTGGCCAGATGGCCCAACTGCTCACGCGGCAGCTGCCGCAAGTCGGCAGGGGACTGGATGGTTTGCAGCAGGGAATACGGGTTGGTCATTAGCATATGCTTAGTTTTTAATAGCTGCTTACCCTTGATTTAAAAGGGCTAGAGTCATATTTTCCATATAAATTTCAAACCCAGTCCTAATGCGAGCGCTGCACCACCATGTCGGCCAGGCCGTGCAGCCAACGGGTATCGGCCAAGCCGGTCTGGGCCAGCGCCTCGAGCGCCTGACGGTGCAGACACTGGGCGTAGGCCCGCGCCCCTTCCAAGCCCATCAGGGACACGTAAGTGGGTTTGTCGTTGTCCGCATCTTTGCCGGCCGTTTTGCCCAGCGTGCTTGAGTCAGCCACCACATCCAGGATGTCGTCCACCACCTGAAATGCCAGGCCAATGGCGGCCCCAAAAGCCTGCAAGTGCGCTTGCGCCACGGGCGTGGTCTCGGCGCAGGCTGCGCCCATCAACACACTGGCCTGCAGCAAGGCACCGGTTTTCAGGCGGTGCATTTCCTGCAGCTGTTCTTGCGACAGCGTCAGTCCAACGCTGGCCAGGTCAATGGCTTGCCCGCCGGCCATGCCAGCACAGCCTGCCGCACGCGCGAGCAAGTGGCACAAACGCGCCTGCTGCGCCGCTGACATGGACGCGCCCGCCGGGGTGAGCAACTCAAACGCCAAGGCTTGCAGGGCATCGCCCGCCAGCAAGGCACTGGCGTGGCCAAATTGCACATGCACCGTGGGTTTGCCCCGGCGCAGCAC
>JBGSRY010000308.1:0-3446 GCA_041737325.1 Rhodoferax sp.
TTGCACCTTCTTTTTGGTAGCGCGCTGGGCGTGGACAACCAAGGCCTGCTGCTGGTGGCCGGCGTGGCCAGCGTCAGCATCATCGCGCTGGCGGCGCTGTACCGGGGGCTGGTGCTGGAAACTTTTGACCCGGTGTTTTTGGCTGCCTCGGCGGCGGGCAGCGGCAAGCGGCTGCTGGGCCCGTGGGTGTGGCAACAGGTTTTTTTGATGCTGGTGGTGGTCAACCTGGTGGCCGGTTTTCAAACCCTGGGCACGTTGATGGCGGTGGGCTTGATGATGCTGCCCGCTGTGTCGGCGCGGCTGTGGCATGAATCTTTAAGCGCCCAACTGGTCAACGCCAGTGCACAAGCCGCGCTAGCCGGCGTGGCAGGGCTGCTGCTGTCGTACCACCTGGACACACCCAGCGGCCCGACCATCATCGGCTGCGCCGGGGTGTTGTACGGGGTCTCGCTGCTGCTGTCGCCTGGCGGCTGGTTGCCGCACCTCTTGAAACGCCCACACCGGGTTGGCTAGTTTTTTTATCACCAAAAGTCAATCCATGAAACGCAAAACGCTTAAGTTACTGGCTTTGTCTGCACTGGCTGCCAGCGGCTGGTTCACAACCCAAGCCCACGCCGCAGCGCCCATCCAGGTGGTGGCCTCGTTCAGCATTTTGGGCGATCTGGTGCAGGTGGTGGGCGGTGAGCGCGTCAAGGTCACCACGTTGGCCGGGCCCGATGCGGATGCACACACGTTCACGCCCAGCCCGGCAGATGCCAAAGCGGTATTACAAGCCCACGTGTGGGTTGTCAATGGCCTGAACTTTGAGCCCTGGGCACAAAAGCTGGCCCAATCAGCCGGCTACAAAGGCATCACGGTGGTGGCCGCCAAAGGCATCCAGGCGCGCCCAATGGCGGCCGAACCCGGTCATGACCCTGGCCACGCTGAAACCGACCCGCACGCCTGGCAAAACCCGCTCAACGTGGTGCAGTATGTGGCCAACATTGCTGCCGGTCTGGCCAAAGCCGACCCCAGCGGTGCTGCCACTTACCAAGCCAATGCAGCGGCTTATGCCAAGCAGCTCAAAGACTTTGATACGCAAGCCCAAGCCCAGTTTGATGCCATAGCGCCGGCCCAGCGCAAGGTCATCACCTCGCACGATGCGTTTGGCTACCTGGCAGCGCGTTACGGCATCACCATGCTGGCCCCCGAAGGCGTGAACACCGACAGCGAGCCCAGCGCCAAACATGTGGCCAAACTCATCCGCCAGATTAAACGCGAGCAGATCAAAGCGGTGTTTATAGAGAACATGCGCAACCCCAAGCTGCTGGCGCAACTCAGCAAAGATGCCGGGGTGGGGGTAGGAGCCGCGTTGTATTCAGATGCCTTGTCGGATACCCGTGGCCCGGCATCGACTTACCTCAAACTGATGCAGCACAACCTGACACAACTGGCGGCAGGGATGCGGTTGAATGGCACACTTTAGCTACAAATAATATAGCTATATATCGATGTTATATAGGGGCCAGAGGCCAAAAATAGCCACAACTATTTGGTGTACAGCTGAGCTTCATGCAGCACGCACCAGGCGGGCAAACGTGTGGCGAAACTTGGCCACTTTGGGAGCCGCCACGGCCAGGCAATACCCCTGCGTCGGGTTGCGGGCAAAAAAATCCTGGTGATAGCCCTCGGCTGGCCAGTAATTGGCCAGCGGCAACACTTCGGTGACGATGGGCCGTGCATACAAACCACTGCGGGTCAGTTCATCCACCATCGACAGCGCCACCTGTTGCTGCGCTGCCGTACTGAAATAAATGCCACTGCGGTACTGTGTGCCGTGGTCATGACCCTGCGCATTGAGCGTGCTGGGGTCGTGGATCACAAAGAAAATTTCCAGCAGTTCCCGGGTGCTGATGTGCGCCGGGTCATAGGCCAGTTGGACCACTTCGGCATGGCCGGTCTGGCCACTGCACACTTGCTCATACGTTGGCTGCAGGGTGTGGCCATTGGCGTAGCCCGACTCCACATGCACCACCCCTTTCACCCGCACATACACGGCATCAAGGCACCAAAAACAGCCACCGCCGAGGGTCAAGGTTGAAAGTGAAGTGGGCATGTTTGAACTCCTGGGGTATGCGCAAAAACGGCATCGAATCGCCTTCATGCTAGCCCCAAATGCACAAGTTTGAGGCCGCTGGGTCTTTGCACAAATTTACCCCCGCGTGGTGCGGGTGTTGGGCCTTTCAATTGACAATGCGGCAGGTCACGGTTTACATTAATAACCGGTCA
Source organism: Rhodoferax sp. (assembly GCA_041737325.1). Classification (GTDB taxonomy): domain Bacteria; phylum Pseudomonadota; class Gammaproteobacteria; order Burkholderiales; family Burkholderiaceae_C; genus Rhodoferax. Next base: position 2,269 of record JBGSRY010000308.1, read on the forward strand.
GTCATTAATTTCATGCCCCGTTCTACCCTTTCACCTCAACCCCAGGCCGATCACACGGCGCGGCGCTCGCGCCGCAAGGAGGCGCGCCCCGGTGAGTTGCTTGCCGCAGCGCTGGATTTGTTTGTAGAAAAAGGCTTTGCCGCCACTCGGGTGGAAGAAGTAGCGCAGCGCGCCGGGGTCTCCAAGGGCACGCTGTTTTTGTATTTCCCCAGCAAAGAGGAACTGTTCAAAGCCGTGGTGCGCGAAAACATTTCTGGGCGTTTTGCCGAGTGGAACGAAGAATTTGACCGCTTTGAAGGCACGACACCTGACATGCTGCGCTATTGCTTGTTCAGCTGGTGGGAGCGTGTGGGTTCCACCAAAGCCAGCGGCATCCCCAAGCTGATGTTGAGCGAAGCACAAAACTTTCCTGAGCTGGCCCGGTTTTACCAACATGAGGTGATGCAACCCGGCAACACCTTGATCGAGCGCATTTTGCAGCGCGGCATGGCACGTGGTGAATTTCGCCCCATGGATGTCAAATACGGGGTCATGCTGGTGCTGGCCCCGATGCTTTTCATGGCCATGTGGCAACATTCCCTGGGCACCTGCTGTGGCAACCACGTGCAGCTTGACCCCCACCTTTACCTGGCGGCTCAACTCGACATGCTGTTGCATGGCTTTTGCGCCACGCCCCCGATAGCCCCTACGGAGCCCTTGACCCCATGAAACCCTGGATGAAATGGACTGCCACCGGCGTGCTGCTGGCCTTGCTCGCGGCAGGTATTGCACGCACACTGATGGCCCGCCAAGCACGGCAAGCGGCGCTGCAAGCGCAGCAAACAGCACAAAAAACAGAAGTCGGCATCGAGCTGTCCAGCAGCGAGCTGCTGCAGCTCAAACCGCTGCGCCTGACCCAGACGATTCGTTTGTCTGGCCCCATCAACGCCGTCCATACGGCGTGGGTCAAGGCCCGTGTGCCAGGCGAGTTGCGTGGCCTGACGGTGCAAGAAGGTGACCGCGTGCAGGCTGGCCAGGTACTGGCCCACATTGATCCGACCGAATCCGATGCCCGGGTGCGCCAGGCGCGCCAGCAAGCCGCTGCCGCCAAGGCACAGGTTGACATGGCGCAGCGTACGTTTGAAAACAACCGGGCCCTGGTGTCGCAAGGGTTCATCAGCAGCACCGCACTGGAAACC
>JBGSRY010000310.1:0-1956 GCA_041737325.1 Rhodoferax sp.
AGCCGTTCCACGTCAGTAACATGAATTATTGGAACCTTTACCTGGTGGTGATCGCGCTGGTGATGCTGCTCTACCTCAAGCGCCACCACCGCTTGCACAGCCAGCACCAGGCGGTATGGCAAGAAGCGGTTCAGACCGGCATGGTCGAGCCGCCGTCCCTGCATCCTGTGGTGGACCCCACCAAATGCATGGGTTCTGGTGCGTGTGCCAAAGCCTGCCCCGAGAAAGCTTTGGGGGTCGTCAATGGCAAGATGATGCTGATCAATCCGGCGCATTGCATCGGTCATGGCGCGTGTCTTGCCGCCTGTCCGGTGGAAGCCATCAAGCTGGTGTTTGGTACTGAAAAGCGGGGCATTGAAATTCCCCACATCAGTCCTGAATTTGAAACCAACGTCAAAGGTATTTTCATTGCCGGTGAACTCGGTGGCATGGGCTTGATCCGCAAAGCCGCCGAACAGGGCCGCCAAGCCATGGAAGCTATCCGCAAAAAAGCCGGGCCAGGCAACGCCGACTTTGATGTCCTGATTGTGGGCTGTGGCCCGGCCGGCATATCGGCCGGACTCTCGGCCATCGAGCACAAATTACGCTACAAAATTGTCGAGCAGGAAGACTCGCTGGGTGGGGCGGTGTACCACTACCCGCGGCAAAAAATTGCCATGACCGCACCGGTTGAGTTGGCCTTGGTTGGCAAGGTCAAGTTTGCCGAAGTCCAGAAGGAGAAATTGCTTGAGTTCTGGATCAACGTGGTGCACAAAACCGGTCTCAAGATTGCATTCAAAGAGCGCATGGAGGCGATTGAAAAACAGGGTGATCATTTTGTGGTGACCACCTCCCAAGGCAGTTACAGCAGCAAAACGGTGCTGCTCTCGATGGGCCGCCGCGGAACCCCGCGCAAACTGGAAGTGCCTGGCGAAGAGCAGTCCAAGGTGGTCTACCGTCTGATTGACCCCCAACAATATGCCGGGCAGTCGGTGCTGGTGGTGGGGGGCGGTGACAGTGCCCTGGAGGCCGCCATTGCGGTCTCAGAGCAGCCCGGCGCGCATGTGATCCTGTCGTACCGCAGTGCCGCGTTTTCCCGCGTCAAGCAAAAAAACCGCCAACGCCTGCAAGAGCAGGAACAAACAGGGCAGCTCCAGGTGATGCTCAACTCCACGGTGCACAGCATCCAGCCCGAGGCGGTGGAAATTGACTGCAGTGGTCAGTTACAACAGCATGCCAACGATGCGGTGATTGTGTGTGCCGGTGGTTTGCTACCCACGCCTTTGTTGCAAAAAATAGGGATCAAGTTCGACACCAAATTTGGTACGGCCTGAAACCTGGCGCGGGCTGCTGGGTCTTAGCCCTGGGCGCAAGGGCGGTTGGGGTCACTGCACCACTCGCTCCAGCTACCGGCGTACAGTGCGGTGCGCCCCAGGCCAGCCAGTTCCATGGCGATCAGATTGGGCACGGCGCTGACACCACTGCCGCAGTGGTGCACCACACTGGCTGGGTTGCGGCCCGCCAGCAGGGTCTCAAATTCGCCGCGCAACACAGGCGCAGGTTTGAAGCAGCCGTTGGGCTGAAAATTGTCACTGAAGGGCCTGTTCAACGCACCCGGAATGTGTCCGGCCACGGGGTCAAGCGGCTCCACCTCGCCGCGAAAGCGCGCTGCACCCCGTGCATCGATGATGGTTTGGCCTGGGTGTGCAAGCTGGTCTGCTACAGTTTTTGTATCTACTAGCCCAGTTAATGCAAGGGCTAGAGGGTAATTTTGTGCTTGAAGTTTGGGTGCTTCACCGCTGGCCAGTGCACCCCCGGCGGCTTGCCAGGCGCTCAGGCCACCGTCGAGCACCGCCACGGCTTCATGCCCGACCCACTTCAGCATCCACCACAGACGGCCACAGTAATTGGTGCCTTGGCGGTCATACACCACGGCTTGCATGTCGGGTCGCAAGCCGACGCTGCCCAGCCAGGCGG
>JBGSRY010000314.1:0-2193 GCA_041737325.1 Rhodoferax sp.
GGGAATGCGCTGGTGGGCACGGGCAGTACTTCTTTTGCTATTATTTTAATAGCTGATTGCCCTTTATTTTCGTGGGCTAGAACATGTTTTGCATAGTCAAACCAGGTAGTCTCCCCGCTGGCTACCAGGTGGTAAGTGCCACTGCAAGACGCAGGGGTTGCCGACGCTGTTGCAGCGGTTGCCGTGCGTGCGTGTGCGCGCTGTTGCAAAACCTGGTGGATGGCGTGGGCTGTCACATCGGCAATCAAGTCGGCCCCGGTGGGCGCACCAAACTGGTCGTTGATGACGGTGAGTTTGTCGCGTTCTTGCGCCAGGCGCAGCATGGTCTTGGCAAAGTTGCCGCCGCGTGCGCCATAGACCCAGCTGGTGCGAAAAATCAGGTGTTGTGCACCGCTGGCGGCAATCAACTGTTCGCCCTCCAACTTGGTGCGGCCGTAAACGCTCAAGGGGCCTACTGCGTCGGACTCAAGCCAGGGCCTGTGGCCTGAGCCGTCAAAGACATAGTCGGTGCTGTAGTGCACCAGCCACGCACCCCGTTGGGCGGCTTCCTCGGCCAATACCTTGGGAGCCAAGGCGTTCAGGGTACGGGCCAGTTCTGGCTCGGATTCGGCTTTGTCGACAGCGGTGTGCGCAGCAGCGTTGACGATCACGTCTGGCCGCACGGCGCGCACTGTGGCCACCAAACCGGCCAGGTCACTGATGTCACCGCACAGCCCGGTGCTGTTGCGGTCTAGCGCAATCAACTCGCCCAACAGGCTCAGGCTGCGTTGCAGTTCCCAGCCGACTTGGCCGTTTTTACCGAGGAGGAGGATTTTGGGCATCATCATTTGCCAAAACGGCGTTCGAGTTTTGCCGCTATGTGCCCCAGCGTTGCCAGGAGCTGTTTGGCTGCACCGATGGCGGCCATCAGTCGTTCAAAACGCTCCTGCCCCGAGTCCGGGTAGTCGTGAGCAAACTGGTTGCGAATCTGACGCATGGCGTTCCACTCTTCTGCACTGGACAAGTAGTCAAGTTGCTCCAGTCGTGCAAAGCGATCAATGGCCGGCATGGGAGCAACTTCTTCGCCAAGCGCACGCAGGACTGCAGGCATCAAGCGTGCACCCATGTCGTCCTGCAAGCGGGTGTATCGATAAGCAAACTGATCGAGCAAGCGCCGGTCGAGTTTGGACAAGGTCTCCAGGGTGTCTGGCGTGAAGACATACAAGCGGATGTCATCTAGCGCTTCATTGAGGGCATCTGAATGCCCCAGACACTGCGCCAGGCTTTGGTTCAGTGCCAATATGTTGGGTGAATTTTTCATACGATTCGTATGCCTGTGGTGTGAGCCACGTCAACAATCGGGCGTGTGTCATTTTGGGTTTCAATCACAACGTCGATTTTGCGCTCGCCCAAACGGCGCTCCAGATCGGTGAGGAAGCGTATCTTTCTCAAAAAAAGGCGATCACTCGCTGCCTGATCGGGCCGCACCAGCAGGTCGATATCGCCACCCTTTTGACCGTCATGCACGCGCGACCCGAACAACCAAACACCCACGTTTGCGCTGAACGCCGCCATGCTGGCCGATCGGATCGCGTTGAGTTGGTCTGGTGTGAGCCGCATGAGGGTCTTCAGGCGTATTGTTTTTGCACCCATTCCCGGTACGCGCCGCTTTGCACATGCGCCACCCAGTCTGGGTTGTCAAGATACCACTGCACCGTTTTGCGGATGCCGGTGTCGAAGGTTTCGGCTGGTTTCCAGCCCAGTTCAGCTTCGAGCTTGCGCGCGTCGATGGCGTAGCGGCGGTCGTGGCCGGGGCGGTCGGTCACGTAGGTGATTTGTTCCTTGTACGGCTTGCCGTCAGCACGCGGGCGCAGTTCGTCGAGCAGGGCGCAGACCGTGTGCACGATGTCGAGGTTGGCTTTTTCGTTCCAGCCGCCCACGTTGTAGGTTTCACCCAGGCGGCCCGCTTCCAGCACGCGGCGGATGGCGCTGCAATGGTCTTTGACATAGAGCCAATCGCGGATTTGTTGGCCGTCGCCATACACCGGCAGCGGCTTGCCCGCCTGCGCGTTCACGATCATCAGCGGGATCAGCTTTTCTGGGAAATGGAAAGGGCCATAGTTGTTAGAACAATTGGTGGTGAGCACCGGCAGGCCATAGGTGTGGTGGTAGGCGCGCACCAGGTGATCGCTGGCGGCCTTGCTGGCGCTGTAG
>JBGSRY010000317.1:0-1911 GCA_041737325.1 Rhodoferax sp.
GCATTGGTGAGGTGGTGGGCATCCCACAAACCAACCTCACGCAATGCCAGCAAGACATCGCCGCTGGTCGCTGGTGGGATGCCTCATTCAGCTGCCCGGCTGGTGAGTACCTGGCCGCTGTGACCAAGGCCGCAAAAGCCGATGTGTTTGGTTCTACCGCGCTCAGTGCGTCAGAAGCCGCTGATGCCCGGCGCGAATACGCCCTGACAGACCCGCGCCGGTTGGACTCCGGTGGCGTAACAGGGAGCTGGTAGCCATGGATCCGATCACCATACTCGCAGCCCTTGCACCGCTTGCGGTTGACCTGGGCAAAGCCGCCATCGGCCGCTTTGTAGGCAAAGACTTCAAACCGGCCAACGTCGAAGACTTTTTAGCCATTCAGCGCATGGACTTGGAGAAATTCAAGGCCATCAACGAAGCCGGTGGTTCAAACAGCTCTTACCCGTGGGTAGAAGCCATCGTGCGGCTGCAGCGGCCCACGGTGGCCATCGTGGTGCTGGCCACCTGGGCAGGCCTGCAGGCCTCTGGCCAGGCATCGCCCAACGTTGACAACTTTGCAGCCGCCATCGGGTTCTACCTTTTTGGTGACCGCACGCTGTTTTACATCAGAGGAAAGTAATGAGCAGTATCGAAGTTTCAATGGTTTTGCAGGTTTTGGTTCCGGCTGCGGCCGCTTACTTGTCCGTAAAAGTCAGTCTTGCCGTGGCATTAGAACGCGCAAACAACGCCCTTAAATCGGCTGATGAAGCGCACAAGCGGATTGACAAATTACACCAAATTCTTAATGAAAATTTTTCCTAAACCCGAAGCCTTCGCCCGCGAAGCCATCATTCTGATCGGCGGGGCGCTGCTGGCGGCCTTTATCCTGAGCCGCTTCCCGGCTGTACGTTCGTACATCAACACCAACACCAAAACCCCCGGCTGCAGCTGCGGGGGCTGATGCGCCTGCCAGCGATCGGGCTGGCAAAAGTGGGCCGTTCTTTTACAATCCAGACTTTTAACCGGGCGGGGTGCACTATGGGCGGTGGAACGATCACGAACAGCAACACGGTCAGCCTAGAGCTTCCTGCAGGGCTATTTGCGGCGCTGGAAAAGGAAAGCAAGCGCACGCGCAAGAGCGTTGCCGGGGTACTGGCCAAGTTTCTGGAAGACCAGGAAGACTACCGGGCGGCAGAGGCTGTCATGAAGCGTGTTCGCGCTGGCACTGAAAAAATGATCCCAGCCGAAGAGGTTTACAAAAGCCTTGGCATGCGCTGATGTCCTGGACGGTTCGCTACTCCGAGACGGCAAAAAAACAGCTCTCCAAGCTGGACAAATCGGTTCAACGCTCGGTTGAAAAGTACCTGCTAGAGTGCTCTGAGCTGAAAGACCCTGCAAGCCGTGGGCACAGCCTGACCGGGCCATTCGCCGGGTATCACCGTTACCGCATTGGGCAGTTGCGGCTGATTGTGCAATTTGAACGTGGCGTGATGAACATTGCCGTGGCGGTGATCGACAAACGCGACACCATCTACAAATAGCGGGTCATTGGCCGCGCCGAAGTGCCCGGATTTGACCAGGTGCACTATCTTTTGCCTGAGCGCTGCATTTTCATCCTGCAGTATGCGAATAGTCTGCAAGCGCAAGGAATCACGGTTCCAGATATCACAGTCCAGCCGGGACAGGCCCCAGCTGGTTTCCCAGAACAACGCCAGGTGCACCAGGCGCGGGGCGTTGTTGGTTTGGGCATAGCGTTTGATGGTGGCCACCGACAGGCCCAAATGGCGCGCCACGCGCTTGAGGTCTGTGGTGGGCAGGTCATCAAGCAAAATGGAGATGCTGGGCGTTTTTGTGGGCGCTTTGAACATGGTTTATCCCTTGAGCAAAGCGGTTCATCATGGCGCGAAGTCGGCGGCGTGAAGCCCGGAAAAG
>JBGSRY010000318.1:0-6819 GCA_041737325.1 Rhodoferax sp.
TACTTCAGCCGGATCTTTTGCACCCGCTTTAATTAAATCCTGCAATTTAATTAAAGTTGTCTTGAATTCTGGAACTTTTCGCTCGTTTAGCTGGTCTTCCACATCGGCATAAATTTCTTCTACCGGGTGACCGATGTGCGCATGGTGTATCCGTCTGACCTGGCCCCCAAACATGAGTCACGGATGCTGCGCGCCAAAATATGGCTGCACGGCAAAGGTATGGCGATCACCGACGAACCGGTGCAAATCAACACCCTGTTTGCCATGACGGTGGTGAGTGACGCGTTGGGGCACATGATGGACAGTTTTTCGCGCGATTATTTTGCTGAGCGTGTCGAGCATGTGGTGGGCCAGACACCCATGCCCTCACTGTTCCCGAGTGTCAGTCTTGGCCCGGGGCAGCGTTTTGCAGCCAAAGGCCGCTCCATTGTGAAACTGGATGACGCAGGCAAAGATAAGTTTAAAAACCTGTCGGGATGGTTGGTTCCGTAGCCGCTTGGAACGGGCTGGATCAGGGGGCATTGGTTGGTGTGAGAGCGCTGATCACCCGCGAGAAAGATACGGGGCGCTCTACCAGCCCCATTTCCATTGCAACCAATGTCATTTCTGTGGCATTGCGCAGACCCAGTTTTTGCATCAGGCTGGCCCGATGTTTCTCGACTGTTTTAGGGCTGACGCACAGAAATTCTGCGGCACTGCGGTTGGTTCGTCCTTCTGCGATCAACTGCAGGATGCCGCGCTCGCGATTGGTGAGTAGGTCGAGTTGTGACGACTTCCCGTTGGCGATTTCTGGGTGGAGAAAACTTTCAACCACGTGTCCCGATACATCTGGACTGAGGTATTTTTTTCCTCTGGAAACGCTGCGTATGGCAATCAGAAGTTCTTCCAGACTGGCATCCTTGAGCACATAAGCATCAACCCCCAAACGCAACGCAGCGCGCACATGCTCCTCCGTTCGCGAGGCCGTCAGCATGACAAGTTTGACCTGTGGCAAACGTCGCTTCATCTCGGTGGCGACATCAAGCCCGCTGCTGCCAGACAACCTGCATTCCATGATGATCACATCAGGTTCGATGCTGGTCAACGCATGGATGGCTTCTTTCCCATTTTCCGCATCACCCACCAACGTCAAGTCTGATTGCTGTGTCAACAGTGCGGACAATCCTTTTCTGAACAGGGTGTTGTCGTCCAGAAGAAAAAGTTGGATGTTCATTTTGTGTTCCCCAAAACAGAGCGTGTGGAAGCCACAGGAGGGAGGGGTGTTTTGCCACCAGGGTTGGGCGGTAAAGCGGTGCGGGATAACGTACCACCAGTGAAAGAAAACACCCAGTTCTGATACCGCGCCCGACCCTCAAAGTGGTCGTATCCTGGTGGGAATCCGGACTGCTTCAGGGGCGTTGCTTCTGACAAGCTATAAACGCCGCTGATGTGGTTGTCCACGCGCACTTCGCCCCATGTGGGCTGGCCCAGGATCGGATCGGGATAAAGCCGCCGCAAATGCCGCACTGGGATGGGGTAACGGTCATCTTCCAGAAGGGACTCCAGACGAGGCGGGAGTGTGCGTGGCGAACCGGGTGGTGCTGCAAAATAATAGCGTCGGATCGCTTGTCGATATTGGTCACCAGCAAACATCAGTTGTGCCTCACGTTCGCGTTGTTGCTGCAGTGTCCAGACATCGACGGCTGCCATCAAGGTGATGCCGCCCAGTGCCAAAATAATCAGCAGGGCCAGTAGCATGAATCCATGATGGTTACAAGGTTTGCACATTCACTGACTTTCGTTCACCTGGGGCGCGGACACCGGCGCTGGTTGCACGTCGTACACCTCACCCAGAGCCGTGTCCGCAGGGGCAATGACGACCCAGTCAGCTTTTTCGGTCATCGGATCAAGCGGAATCTGGCGTAAGTATTTTTTTGTGACCAGTTCTTGCAAGTCGCTTGGATAGCGTCCTTGATCCGCGTTAAATTTGTCAATGGCATCACGCAGCGTTGCCATGTTTTGCGTTTGCACCCGGGTGCGGCCGTTGTCTAGGGCGCTGAAGTAGTGGGGCACAGCCAGAGTCAATAACAACGCGATCAGTGTCATGACTACCAGCATTTCGATCAGGGTGAAACCACCTTGGAGCGCAAATGCCCGCTGCCATTTTTTTTGGTGGCGGTGCAAAAGAGGTTGGTTGGATGATTTCATGCACATCACCAGCTCGAATAAAGTGTTCCATCGAGCGCTGTCCGGCCTGACATGGATGACACGTCGAACACATCAGCACCTTGCTGCGTGTCATCCGCGCGGCTGGCGTAGGCGCGTGTATTCCAGGTCATGGCAGCCGGTAACTCGGCTTCGGTGTTGAAGGGGTCACGTGGCAATTGACGCAGAATGACCAGGCGCTGCGCCGCAATAGAGCCAAAAGGATCGCGTTTACCCTGGATTTCCTGTGGCTCGGTCAATTTTTCAAGTGATGGGGGATAACCGGATTCGTCTGCTTCCTTGGCGATGGTCCCCGTGTCGGTAGCGGCCTTGTATGCATCAAGCGCAGACCGGATGGTGCGCAAGGCCTGTCGAAGTTCAGCCTCTTTCATACGGGTCACGGTCATGTCGTACAAGGGCAGGGTCAGCATGCTCACCAACCCAATCAACGCCAGTGTGATCACCAACTCGATGAAGGTGAAGCCGCGTGCTGCGGCCCGACAGTTCAGGTGTGTCATTGCGCAGTCGGGTCAACAGGGGGTGTTGACTCGGACACTGTGGGGGTTTTGGGTGGCCCAGCCACCACACCGATGCCAGCGCCCGCACGTGTATTGTTGTTCAGTGGGGGCAATCGGGTCAGCGGGTCTGTTGCTGCTGGACTTGTTGCGGGAACCGGGGCCGCAGGTGCAGGTGCAGGTGCAGTTCTTGGCGTGGGCCTTGGCGCGGGGCCTGTGGCAGATTTACCCCCTTCAGCGGACTGGCTGCGCACGCTGCCAATGGGGTCTAGTTGCAGCGCCCGCTCACGAATATTGCCTTCTGTACCCGAAAAAACATTGCGAACTGATGCTTCCAGCACCGCCGGTGCACGCAAAATGTGGGGTGTGATGGAGAGGATGATTTCGGTTTTGTTGTCAGTGCCACTGTTGTTGCTGAAAAGCTTGCCGAGCACGGGTAATTGTCCAAGACCGGGTACTTTGGATGCCGTGTTGCGGTCTCCAGACGAAATCAATCCGCCCAATATCTGGGTTTCACCATCAAGCAAACGCACCACCGTATTGGCGTTTCTGGTGCCAATCTGGTAAGCCAAAGAGCCGCTCTGCCCCGCGATCTCTTTGACGATGGAGCTCACCTCCAGGGCGATCCTGATACCTACTTCATGATCGTTGTAAACCTGTGGTTCAAATTCCAGTTTCAAACCGACATCCTGGTATTGGACGGATCCTGTCACCACGCCGGGGCCGGACGATGTTGGTGTGACCGAATTGGTGATGATGGGCACGCGGTCGCCGATCAGGATGCGTGCCTTTTCCTTGTTACGAGCCCGAATTCTCGGGCTAGCCAGGATGTTGGCATCCGTGTCTTGCAGCTTGAGATTGATGCCCAGCGACAGGGGCGACACCAGTAAATCGTTGCTGGTCAAAGCCCGCAGTGCGCCCAGCGTGATGCCACCGGTTGGTGCTGGTGTGGAGAACGTGATCGAGTCCGGAAACTGAATGCCCAGATTGGTGAGCCGATCATGTGAAATTTCGAGCACCTCCACTTCCAGCATGATTTCAGGCTCGGGTACATCATGTGCGGCAATCACTTTGGCTGCAACGGCAATGGCATCGGGCGTGTCACGCATGACCAGGGTGCTGCTGCGTTCGTCGACGGACACGTCCTTGACTTTCAATACGGTTTTCAGCAGGGTTTGCAGGTATTTCACATCGGCGTTGGCAATCTGAAAGCTTCGAACCTGCAGGTCTTGGTATTCCTTTTGTTTGGCGGGGGTGGCTGGAAAGATGAAGAGTGTGGTGGCGTTGATGGCGCGTTTTTCGAGCTGGTTTTGTAGCAGGATCAAGTCCACGGTATCTTCAACTGCTGCATCCTTGACGAAGATGGTGGTCTTGAGGTCGGCACGTACATCACGGTCTAAGATGACGTTCAGACCGGTGGTGCGCGATAACGCCTCGAACACCATGCGCAGGTTGGCATCACGAAATTGCAGGGTGACTGGTTTTTTCATGACGGACTGTGCGGCAGACTTTTCAGCCAGTGCATCGCGCATCGCTTCTTCCTTTTCGACCACCAGAGCGAGTTGTTGCTGTGCTGCCTTGTTGGTCGGGTTCTGTGCCAGTGCCGTATCGACCTTGGCGCGTGCAGCGTCGGTGCGTCCGTCAGCCAGCAAACGTTGCGATTCGCTGACCAGACGGGCGCTACGGGTGTCGAGTTCGATGCTGTTCAGGCTACGGGCTGCCTTGGCATTGGCGGGCTCCACTTTGAGCGCCTTGATATAAAGGTCTCGCGCCTCAGCCACCTTGTTGTTCTTCATGGCTTCATCGGCCCGTTTGGTAAGTTCGGTCGAATAGGCGGTGGTGGCTTTCAACATGTCCAACCGGAACTCACCATTGGTGGGCTCGAGTTGATAAGCTTTTTGCAGACTGCTCAAGCCTTCTTCCTGTTTGCCTTCAGATACCAGTTTTAACCCATCACTGTGATAGCGCGTGCTGGCACAACCGGCAAGCAGAAGGCTCATCAAGGTAACCAGGGTAGGTTTCCTGAAGGCGTACATGAGATGGTTTGTTTTCATTTTGATATCCCCAAAATAGTGAGCGTTTGTGGCGTGTTCAAGGGCAAGTAAGTGATCACAATTTGTTCGGGACTGAGGCTGTCAATTCGATAGGTGTTGTTATCAATCACGTCGCCTGCTGTCACCACCAGCAGGCTATTGCCTTTGGAAAGAAAAGCCTGTGGTTGAGGCGTGCCTTGTTCCATCAGCCCAACGAAAGTAAACGGCAGTGCAGGGGCCACAGGAACAATCGGTGCTGGTGGCAGCGGTGGCGGCGCTGCGTGGACAACGGGCGCAGGCGCGACCCAGCTCAATTTGGCGAATGCATCACCGTTGGACTGTGGCACCACGCGCGTGCGATCAGGCAGCGCCAGCGTGGCATCGCGGTTGGCCGCAGGGGTGGTTAAAGTTGCTGCAGTGGCAGCCATAGGTGGGCGATGTTTGCGGTCAATGTGATCCGCCAAAGCGGGTGCTGGTTCAGACACTGCACCGCGTCGCCCTGGCATGGCCATATAAAGGATGGCCATGCCAACGGCTGTGACCAGCAGTAGCTGCAACCTGGATGTCATGCGGCTCATGTCAAAGTCTCCGGTAAACAAAGCTGAACCGGATGGACGACTCCAGCTCGCCGATGTCGGCAGCGCTTCGTGTCATGCGGAGTTCATCCATGGAGGCGTGTGGCAGTGCACGCAACACGTCGGCCGCAAATTCTTTGGTTGGACCATAAGTTGCATGCAACGGGAAAGTGGCCGTCAGCACCACCAGTGCCGTTTTTGCATCATTCTTGAGTTGGTAGTCCCCCCTGAGAAGCTGGATATGGCGGCTTTCGGCGCTTTGAAAAATGGTGCTTAAATCCGCCGGACTTTGTGACAGAGGTGGGAAGGTGGCGACGAACTCATCAATCTGTTGTCCAATTGGCACACGGTGCGCAGGCAACACCTGGGCAGGGGGCGTTGCCTTGGCGGCTTGCGCTTGAAGCTGCTGGTTCAGCGCAACGCGTTGACCCTTCAACGCCATCGCCCACGTCAGCAGTGTGACCGCGCCCAGAGTCAAAATTCCAGCTGTCAAACCCAGCCGACCAACCCGCCTGAGCGTGCGATGCCAGATACCGAGCCATGTGCGTTTCATGGTGTTTCTCCCCAGTTGGCGAGCAACTTGAAGCGCAGTGGTTTGCCCGGTGTCTGCAGTTGCACCTGATGGGTCATCAGTACCACGTTGGCAAGATGCTTGTCAGATTGAAGTGCTTGCAGGTACAGCAGCATCTCAGCAGGGGTTGCCGCTTCGGCCGTCAGTGCGATGCTGCGTTTGTTGGCAGAGGGTTCCACCGATAGCAGTGCAACGCTGGCCGGTGCGGCTTCCAGTGATGTCAGCAAATCGGCCCAAGGTGTGGCCAGGTCGAGCGCAGTTTGTCGAACAAACGCGGCGCGTGCCAGATCCCCTGCGTGCGGGGGTGCAGGTTGAACCGCTTTAACGGGGGCTGTCCTGGTGTTGCCTTCCTGGGCCGCAAGGGCGTGTGTTTGCCGGGCGTTTTCTGCCAGTTGAAGGCTCACCACCGTAATGGCTAAGCCAAATAGCAGCAGCGCTGCAGCCAGCCAACCCAGGCTGGTCATTGACAATTTGCGGTGTTGCGGCGCGAAGTCCAGTTCAAGGTGAACATTTGTCATACAAGCTCCTCAATCGGTCTAAAAGTTGTCCATCGGGACGCGCTTGAGATGTTGTCCGGGGCCGCTGTGACCAGTACAAAGGCTGCCATGTCGCTGGCTACTTGCCCCAGGCTGGCCAGCAGCCGGTCGACGCGCGCGTCAACGGCCAGACCGGTGCGCTGGTCATCATCGGCTGCACCTTGGCTGTTCAAACACAACCCACAACTCAGTGCCATGATGGTGCCTTGGTGCGCATAGGCAACGATCACATAGCCCTCGGTGAGGGTGGCAAAAACCAAGCGACTTGCGGGTATGGATTTGGCGTATTGATTCCATTGGAGGCAAAAATTGGGTTGCAGCGACTGAACCTGCAAACCGTGCAGGGTGGCGGCCTGCGTCACCATGGATATATCTTTTTGGTCGATGCTTGAGATCAGCAGGTGT
>JBGSRY010000424.1:0-5919 GCA_041737325.1 Rhodoferax sp.
GTGTCGGAACGCGGGACATAGGCCTCGGGCTGGTAATAGTCGTAATAGCTGACGAAATACTCCACCGCGTTGTTTGGAAAAAACTCGCGAAACTCGCTGTAGAGCTGCGCTGCCAGCGTCTTGTTGGGCGCAAACACAATCGCCGGACGACCCAACCGGGCAATCACGTTGGCCATGGTGAAGGTTTTGCCCGAGCCGGTGACCCCCAGTAAAATCTGGAACACCTCGCCGTCTGTCACCCCTTCGACCAGCTGGTTGATGGCCTCGGGCTGGTCTCCGGCGGGCGGGTACGGTTGGTACAGCTCAAAAGGAGAACCTGGAAAAGCAACGAACGTACCCGCACGGACAGGCGCGGTGTCATCGGTCAAAGTCAACGCAACAGAAGCAGAAACAGCGGTCATACAAGGAAAAGTGGGCACATGGCGGACGCTAAAATGGAGCTCGGCAATCCGGCAAAACCCTTATTCTCGGTTTTTTTCCAAACCCACACTGAAACAGGAACCCACCATGTCTCTCTTCTCCGCTGTCGAAATGGCCCCTCGTGACCCGATTCTGGGCCTCAACGAACAGTTCAACGCCGATACCAACCCGGCCAAAGTGAACTTGGGTGTGGGCGTGTACTTCGATGACAACGGCAAGCTGCCGCTGCTGCAATGTGTGCAAGCCGCCGAGAAAGCCCTGCTGGGCGCACCCAAGCCGCATGGCTATTTGCCCATTGACGGCATTGCCGCTTATGACGCGGCCGTGAAGGCGCTCGTGTTTGGTGCCGACAGCGAGCCGGTGACCTCTGGCCGTGTGGCCACGGTACAGGCCCTGGGCGGCACGGGTGGGTTGAAGCTGGGCGCTGATTTCTTGAAAAAGCTGAACCCTGCGGCCAAAGTACTGATTTCTGACCCCAGCTGGGAAAACCACCGTGCACTGTTCACCAATGCAGGCTTTAAGGTAGAAAGCTACCGCTATTACGACGAAGCCACCCGCAGCTTGAACTTTGCCGGCATGTTGGCCGACCTGAATGCCGCCGCCGCTGGTACGGTGTTGGTGTTGCACGCTTGCTGCCACAACCCCACCGGCTATGACATCTCCGCCGCCCAATGGGACGAGGTGATTGCTGCTGTCAAGGCGCGTGGTTTGGTGCCGTTTTTGGACATGGCCTACCAAGGCTTTGGCTACGGCCTGGCTGAAGATGGTGCAGTGATTGGCAAGTTTGTAGCCGCTGGGCTGATGTTTTTTGTGTCCACGTCTTTCAGCAAAAGCTTCAGCCTGTATGGCGAACGCGTCGGCGCTTTGAGTGTGGTGTGCAAAGACAAAGAAGAAATGGGCCGCGTGCTGAGCCAGCTCAAGATCGTGATCCGAACCAACTACAGCAACCCGCCCACGTTTGGCGGCGCGCTGGTGGCAACCGTGCTGGGCACGCCAGCGCTGCGTGCGCAGTGGGAACAAGAGCTGGGCGAGATGCGCGTGCGCATCAAGGCCATGCGCCAAAAGCTGGTGGACGGCCTGAAGGCGGCCGGTATCAAGCAGGACATGAGCTTCATCACCACGCAAATTGGCATGTTCAGCTACTCTGGTTTATCCAAAGACCAGATGGTGCGCCTGCGCAATGAGTTTGGGGTGTATGGCACCGACACCGGGCGCATGTGCGTGGCCGCGCTCAACAGCAAGAATATTGACTACGTTTGCGCCTGTATTGCCAAAGTCATTTAAACGCGTTTATTTTTAAGAAAAATAGCTGTATAGCCCTTACAAATAAAGGGCTAGCAGCTATTTTTTTGGTAGCAAAAAGGCTGCGTAGCACCCAAGTGACACCACGCTTAGCCCCACACCACCGAGCGCATCGCGATGGACGCAGCCTGAAAGCTGACGTTGAAAAACCGCACGGGCTCGTTCGCTTGTACCGCACCAGCGGCATACAGCAGAGGCCAAAAATGCTCAGGACTGGGATGCGCCATGTGGCTTGATGGCAATTGCTGGAAATCCTGCAACGCTGTCAAATCAGCCGTTTCAATCTGCCGGGCGATGGTCTGGTCAAAGTCCAGCGCCCAATCGTAAGCCTGGCCATCGGCTGCATCCATGCGCAACGCGCGCAAGTTGTGCACCAGGTTGCCGCTGGCCACGATCAGTACCCCCTGCTCACGCAGGGCCCCTAGTTGCTGCCCCAACGCAAAATGCGCCGATGGAGGCTGGCTGGTATCCATGCTGAGCTGAATCACCGGGATGTCTGCCGCCGGGAACATGGGTTTGAGCACGCCCCAGGCACCATGATCCAGCCCCCAGGCATGGTCATCCAACTGGACCGAAAGCATGCTGCCCGGTGGTTGCAGTTGTTGCGCCAGCTCAGCCGCCGCCTCCGGCCAGCCCGGCGCAGGGTATTGCTGGGCAAACAGCGCTGCAGGGAAGCCGCCAAAATCATGAATCGTTCGCGGCTGCGCCATGGCGGTCAGATGCCAACCCTGGGTTAACCAATGCGCAGAAATACACAAAATGAGCTGCGGTTTGGGCCAGTGGTGGCCAAACTGTGCCCCCAGTGACTGCCAGCTTTGGTAAAAGGTATTACCCTGCAAAGCGTTCATCGGGCTGCCATGACCGACAAACAGCACCGGCAAACGGCTTGATTTTTGTAAAATCTTAAGATTCATCATGTCCCAGTTGACTTGATCGAACCGCCATTGTTAGCCCATGTTCAGGCGAATGTATCCAAGTCCTGTTATATTGCACTGCAACATTTTTACAAAAGAGGTATTCCCGTGCTCTACAAACTCTACGAAACCCAGCGTTCAATGATGGAGCCCTTCACCGATCTGGCCCAATCAGCCGCCAAGGTGTACAACAATCCCCTGTCCCTGTTGGGCCAACATCCCATGGCACAGCGCATTTCAGCCGGCTATGACCTGCTGCACCGCTTGGGCAAAGACTACGAAAAGCCCGAATTCGGCATCCGCACCGTTGAAGTCGACGGTGTCGAGATGGCGATCCACGAGCGCATTGAAATCAAAAAACCATTTTGTGAGCTGCGTCGCTTCAAACGCTTTACGGACGACGTGGCCACCCTGACCCAACTCAAAAACCAGCCCGCTGTATTGATCGTGGCCCCCCTGTCGGGCCACTACGCCACCTTGTTGCGTGACACGGTCAAAACCATGTTGAAAGACCACAAGGTCTACATCACCGACTGGACCAATGCGCGTTTGGTCCCGACCTCTGAGGGCGATTTCAGCCTGGATGACTACATCAACTATGTGCAGGAATTCATCCGCCACGTGCAAAGCCGCTACGGCAATTGCCATGTGATGAGTGTTTGCCAACCCACCGTACCGGTGCTGGCAGCGGTGTCGCTCATGGCCAGCCGGGGCGAACTCACCCCGTTGAGCATGGTCATGATGGGCGGCCCGATTGATGCACGCAAATCCCCCACGGCAGTGAACAACCTGGCCATGAACAAGAGCATTGAGTGGTTTGAAAATAACGTGATCTACCGCGTCCCCACCCGTTTTGCAGGCGCGGGGCGCAAGGTGTATCCGGGCTTTTTGCAGCACTCTGGCTTTGTGGCCATGAACCCCAGCAACCACGCCCGCAGCCATTACGACTACTTCAAGGATTTGGTCAAAGGCGACAGCGCCAGCACCGAAGCCCACCGCAAGTTCTACGACGAATACAACGCCGTGCTCGACATGGACGCGCATTACTACCTGGACACCATCAAAGTGGTGTTTCAAGAGTTCAACCTGGTCAATGGCACCTGGGATGTCAAAGGCATCGACGGCAAGGTCGAACACGTGCGCCCCCAAGACATCAAAACCACGGCGCTGCTGTCGGTTGAAGGTGAACTGGATGATATTTCCGGCTCGGGACAAACCGCCGCCGTGCACACCATCTGCACCGGTGTCGACAATGCCAACAAACAGCACATGGAAGTCCCAGGTGCTGGACATTACGGTATTTTTGCTGGTAGCCGCTGGCGGCAGGTGGTTTACCCCAAGGTCAAAGCTTTCATTCAAAGTTACCAGCCGGTCAAACCGCTGGTAGCCGATGACAGCCCTGCCACGGGGGCCGACTTTGTCATCGCACAGGCGGCCACCACGGTCGATTTGCACACCAAGACAGCACGCCCTGCACCCAGGGCAAGCATCAAGGTGGTCGCTAAACCCGCCGGCAAAAAGCCAACACCACGCAAAAAATGAAGCCCAGCGCCGCCGCCGTTTGGGCGGTGCTGCCCCAGACCCAGTGCACGCGCTGCGGTTATCCCGATTGCGCGGCCTATGCCCAGGCTGTGGTGGATGGCCGTGCCGCCATCAACCAATGCCCACCTGGCGGTGTGCAAGGCATGGAGCGACTGGCCCAATTGACTGGCCAGGCAGCGCAGCAACTGAATCCCGACAACGGCCTGGAAACACCACGCCATGTGGTATTCATTGACGAAAACTGGTGCATTGGCTGCACGCTGTGCATCAAGGCCTGCCCGGTCGATGCCATTGTGGGGGCCAACAAACGGATGCACACTGTGATTGAACCTTATTGCACCGGCTGTGATTTATGCCTACCGGTTTGCCCGGTGGATTGCATCCTGACTGAAAACGTATCCGGCCTCGCCACCGGCTGGGCGGCCTGGTCACCTGCGCTGGCCCAACAAGCCCAAAGCCGCTATGAATTCAATAGCTACAAACGCAAGCGCAATGAGGGCGAGAATGCAAAAAAGCTTGAAGAAAAAGCAACGCTAAAGCTGTCAGATTTGGCCACCCATTCGCAGCACACCGACCCCGTGCTGCTGGACAAAAAACGGGCCGTGATTGAGGCCGTCCTGGCACGGGCCCGGGCCAACAAGCAGCCGTCCCCAAGCCACTGAATCCACTCAACTGGCAGCCAGGTTTTTATACACCCCACAGCCCACCGCCAAGTCATCGGCCTGCATCACGAAAGACATCTTGGACTGCACTTTGCCGGTGGTTGGGTTGTTGATGTCGTATTCAACCCAGCCTGGCTCAATGGCAGCCTGGTTAAAAATGTCATCCACCAGCCCTTGGCCATCAATGCCGGGAATGTCCTGCACCAGCGTACCAACCTTGGCCGGGTTGCCACCAAACGACAGGTAAGTGCCACGTCTGTCCAGCACAAACACATACATGTCACGGTCAAAGTAGCCTTGGGTTGGGTCGGTGATATCGCGCACAAAAGTGTCTTTGGAGCCACTGCGCTGCCAATGCTGCATGGCGCGTTTGACCAAGGCCACGGCTTCTTCCGGCGCACCTTGCTGCAGTTTGAACACTGCAAAATCGTCCACCAGGATCGAGGCACGGTGTTCCAGATGCGTGGCTTCGGCCACGGCATGCTCCACCATCTGGGCATTGCGCTGGGTGATTTCATCAAGCTGGCGCACCGCCGAGGTGATTTCAGTCAAACCCGAACTTTGTTCCGCGCTGGAGGCTGAAATTTGCGCCATGTTGGCCGCCACTTCACGGATGCCGGTAACGATTTGGGTGAACTGGTTGCCTGCGGCGCGGATGCTCTGCACGCTGGCCGACACCTGTGCAGACGACGCACCGATCAATTGGCGAATCTCTTTGGCCGATTCTGCCGAGCGCTGCGCCAGAGACCGAACCTCGCTGGCCACCACGGCAAAACCGCGGCCTGACTCGCCCGCACGCGCGGCTTCGACGGCGGCGTTGAGCGCCAAAATATTGGTTTGAAAAGCCAGGCCATCAATCACGCCCACAATTTCATCCATGCGCTTGGCACTGCCTTGAATCACCTCGACCGACGCGATGGCTTGCGTCATGGCAGACACCCCTTGTTCGGCCACATCGCGCACCGTGGATGTTTGCGTGTTGGCCTGCAAGGCCATTTGGGCGTTGTCGTTGACGGTAGAGGACAGTTCTTCCACGCTGGCTGCGGTTTGCTCCAGGTTGGCAGCTTGCTGCTCGGTAC
>JBGSRY010000379.1:0-6610 GCA_041737325.1 Rhodoferax sp.
CCCTCCCCCAGTGGGGGAGGGAGTCATGCCGGTGACAGGCCGACCGGCTGTTGCTCCTTCCCGCCTGTGGGGGAAGGTTGGGATGGGGGCTTGTATGCTGCACCGCTTCATGATTCGGAGTGCCTGGTTCGCCATGAAAGTTATTTCTTGCCGCATTCTTAGCGCTGTTCCCAACTGTTTGAGCCTGTGTGCGCTGCGGGTTAAATCATCTCAAGCCGTGGCATTGAACGTCTCACCCAGCGCATTGATCAAGCTGTCAATCTGCTCGGGCGTAGAAATGAAAGGCGGGGCCAGCTGGATGGTGTCGCCACCGTAGCGCACATAGAAGCCCTTGGCCAACATTGCCTTGGCAATCTCATACGGCCGTTTGGCGGGCTCACCCGGCAGCGCGTCAATGGTGAAACCGGCGGCCAACCCCAGGTTGCGAATGTCGGCCACGTGTTTGCAGCCTTTGAGCGAATGCACCGCGTTCTCAAAGTGCGGTGCCAGCGCTTTGACACGCTCCACCATGTTTTCACGCACCAGAATGTCCAGCACTGCCAGCCCCACCGCGCACGGCACGGGGTGGGCCGAGTAGGTGTAACCGTGGGCAAATTCCAGCAGGTAATCGGGCCCGCCCGTGGCCATGAAGGTGTCGTAAATGTCCTTGCTGGCCAGCACCGCGCCCAGCGGCTGCGCGCCGTTGGTGATCTGCTTGGCCACGTTCATGATGTCGGGCGTGACCCCAAAATATTCCGCACCGGTGTACGTGCCCAAGCGGCCAAAGCCGGTGATGACTTCGTCAAAAATCAGCAGGATGTTGTGGGCCGTGCAGATGTCGCGGATGCGCTTCAAATAGCCTGCGGGTGGCACCACCACACCGGCTGAGCCCGACATGGGTTCCATGATCACAGCGGCGATGTTGCTGGCATCGTGCAGCGCAATCAGCTTGAGCAAATCTTCGGCCAGGTTGACACCCGCATACCCATTGGCTTGCGCCTCGGCGGGCGGCAAGCCGCGGTAAAACGAGCCCGCTGGGGGCTGCGTGTGCGGCAGGTGGTCGGCCGCAATGCCCTGGCCAAATACCTTGCGGTTGCCGCCGATACCCCCCACCGAAATACCGCCAAAGTTGACGCCGTGGTAGCCCTTTTCACGCCCGATCAGCAGCGTTTTGCTGCCCTGCCCCTTGGCGCGCCAGTAAGCCCGCGCCATCTTCAGCGACGTGTCGGCAGACTCGGAACCGGAACCGGTGAAAAACACGTAGTCCAACCCGGCCGGGGTGAGTTCTTTGAGCTTGTTGGCCAAGGCGAATGACAGCGGGTGACCAAACTGGAACGCGGGCGAGTAGTCCAGCGTGGCCAGTTGTTGGGTCGCTGCAGCCACAATTTCGGGCCGTCCATGGCCCAGCCCACAAGTCCAAAGACCCGACAAGCCGTCAAATATCTTGTGTCCGTTGCTGTCAAAGTAATAGCATCCTTCGGCCCGCGCCATGATGCGCGGGTGGGCTTTGAAGTCGCGGTTGCCGGTGAACGGCATCCAGTGCGCGTCCAGCCAGGCGGCATCGGTTCGGGGAGTGAGCTGGGGCTGGGGCGCGGTCATGTCGTTCATGGCGTTTCCTTGTGGGGGCTGTAGAGTTGTGATTTTGCGCGGCTCTGTTACTCTTATAAATGTTTAACTATCACCATTTACTTGTCCGTTTATGAAAGTAACCACCCGCGCCGCCTTGGGCCAGCTCAGCGACATGGACATCCGCTTGCTGCGGGTGTTCAAAACCGTGGTCGACTGCGGCGGCATGGCGGCCGCCGAGCTGGCGCTCAACATTGGCACCAGCACCGTGAGCCGCCACATCAAAGACCTGGAAACCCGCCTGAACCTGACGCTGTGCCGCCGTGGCCGGGCCGGTTTTGCCCTGACGGCCGAGGGTGAACAAATTTATGCCGAAACCCTGCGGCTGCTCAGCGGCGTGGACGCGTTTCGCAGCCGGGTTGATGAGATTCACCAGCGCATGGGCGGCGCACTGCATGTGGCCGTGTTTGACAAAACCGCCAGCAACCCGCAATCACACATCGGTGCAGCCATCGCCCGGTTTGTGGCCCAGGCCCCCGACGTGGCGCTGCACCTGCACGTGGCCCCGCTGGACGCGATTGAGCGCGGCGTGCTGGACGGCCAGTTTCAGGTCGGCATCATCCCCGGCCACCGCACCACCAGCACGCTGGCCTATGACGAACTGTTTACCGAAACCATGTACTTGTATTGCGGCGCAGCGCACCCCTTGTTTGCCGCCGTGCCGGGCCGCGAGCCGTCTGATTGGCAGGCCTTGCGCCGCCATGCTTTTGCCGGGCTCGGCTACCACTCACCCAACATGGAACTGAGCCAGCAGGTGCAGCTGGCGCGGGCCGCCACCGGCTACGACCAGGAGTCGATTGCCACGCTGATCTTGTCGGGCTGTTTTCTGGGCTTTTTGCCTGACCATTACGCGGCCGACTTTGTGCGCCAGGGTCAGATGCGCGCGGTGCGCTCGAACGACTTCCATTACCGCTGCAGTTTTTTCAGCATCGTCCGCGCCTCACCGCAGGCCACACGGGTCACGCAAACGTTTCAGCAGTGTTTGCACCAAGCGCATCCAACCAATAACGTGAAAGAACAAGCATTGCGTTTGAAATTGACTGTGTAGGGACGACTTCAGTCGTCCATGGCGGGCTGAAGCCCGCCCTACAAGAGACCGCAAGGGTTATCACTTTCATCATTTGAGGCATCGGCTTGGATGCATGACAGTTAACGCTGCTTTGACTTGAACACCGTCCAGGCCAGGCGGCCAGCGGCCACCAGGTTCACGGCCACCACCGCGAGTGCCGGCCAAAAAGGCAGTTCCACGCCAGACACCGACGCGTACACCAGCAGGCCCACCAGGGCTATACCGGCAATCAAAAGGGTGATGCTGTCGCCTTTGATGGCACCGCGTTGGAGGTGGGATGGGTTCATGGTGGATCAGGGTGTGAACAAGGTGGAGCGGATTTTAAAGTCAGCCCGGGTGCCGCTACCGGGCCCGTGAAGCAAGCCTAAAATACAAGTCTTTTATGCCTCTAGCCCTTAAGGAATAAGCTTGAATAGCTCTTATTTTAATAGCACACAAGAGTGCCGGTACGGGTGATGCAAACGCACGCTTACCTCGACTGGGGTCTGGTGGCGATTTTTGTCACGGTCTACCTGGGCATGCTGCTGGGTGGTTTGCCGCGCCTGAAGCTCGACCGCTCAGGTGTCGCGCTGCTGGGCGCGATTGGCGTGCTTGGCCTGGGGGGCATGAGCACGGCGCAAGCCGCCGCTGCCGTGGACTTGCCCACCGTGCTGCTGCTGTTTTCGTTCATGGTGGTCTCGGCGCAAATGCGCCTGGGTGGTTTTTACACCTGGGTCACGCAACAGGTGGCCGCCTTGCCGCTGGGGCGCAATGCCTTGTTGGGGGCACTCATTGGCGTGGCAGGGGCACTGTCGGCCGTGTTCTCGAACGACATCATTTGCCTGGCTATGACCCCACTGGTGGTGCAGCTGTGCCAACAGCGGCGCATCAACCCGGTACCGTTTTTGCTCGGGCTGGCCAGTGCCGCCAACATTGGCTCAGCCGCCACCTTGATCGGCAACCCGCAAAACATGCTGATTGGCTCGGTCATGCAGCTGCCCTTTGGTGGCTATGTGCGCCACGCCTTGCCGCCAGTGGTCTGCAGTCTCGCGCTGCTGTGGGCCTGGCTGGTGTGGGGCCCGGTGACGGCACTGACAGCGCCCACGGCTGATTTGCCAAGCGCTGCCAATGTGCTGCCAGCGCCGCCGTTTGACGGCTGGCAAACCACCAAAGGACTGCTGGTGGCCAGCGCCTTGCTGGCGGTGTTTTTGTTCACCGACTGGCCGCGCGAAGTGGCGGCACTGGTTGGCGCAGGGGTGTTGTTGCTCAGCCGCAGGCTGCATTCATCGCACGTCATGGGTGATGTGGATTGGCCGCTGCTGGTGTTGTTCATCGGCTTGTTTGTGGTCAACCACGCGTTCGAGTCCACCGGCTTGGCGGCGCAGGCGGTGGCTTGGTTGGCGCTGCAAGGCGTGCACCTGGCTGACCCCGGGGCACTGCTGGTGGTGGGGGTGGCCTTGTCCAACCTGGTGTCCAACGTGCCAGCGGTGATGCTGTTGCTGCCGCACCTGCAGGGTTTTGAAGCCGGTTTGACACTGGCCCTGGTGAGCACCCTGACCGGCAACCTGTTGCTGGTGGGCTCCATTGCCAACCTGATCGTGGTTGACCTGGCGCGCAAGAGCGGTGTGGTGCTGGACTGGCGCATGCACGCACGCGTGGGCCTGCCCGTGACCCTGCTGACGCTGGCGCTGGTGTGGGCTTGGTTGCAGTGGCTCTGAAGCCTGCAAAAGCCAGGCTGCATGTACCATGCGCTGATCGTTGGCACTTTATTCAAAAGCACACACCATGACTTCAGCGGATGCCTTGATTTCCAGATCTGAAATTTTTCCCTGGAGCGATAACTTTGCCACCGGCATTGAAGTCATTGACGCGCAACACCGCAAGCTGGTGGATTTGCTCAACAAACTGGCCGGGCACATGGCCCTGGGGTCGGAATGGCTCACGCTGCATGCCGTGTTTGACGAACTGGCCGATTACGCGCAATACCATTTCCAAACCGAGGAAAGTATCTGGAACAAATACCTTGAAGCCGATGCACTGGTGCGCGCGCACAAGAAAACACACCATGATTTTGTCGAGGAGGTTGAGCGCATCCGGGCCACCATTGGGGTCGAGAGCGATGACAAGGCGATTGAAAAAACAATTTCGTTTTTAACCCACTGGCTGGCCTTTCACATCCTTGAAGAAGACACCGCCATGGCCCGGGTGGTGCTGGGCCTGCAACAGGGGTTGACCCTGACCGAGGCCAAGGCCAGCGCGCAGGCGCACATGCACGGTGCAGCCCACGCCCTGATCGATGCCGTGCTGCACATGTATGACAGTCTTTCAAGTCGGACCCTGGCGCTGCTGCGCGAAGTCGGACAGCGGCAACGGGTAGAAGAAAAATTACGGCTGGCCGGCAACATCATCGAAAGCTCGGCCGATGCTATTTTCATCACCGACCCTCATGGTTTCATCACCGATATGAACCCCGCCTGCTGCGCGGCCTTGAAACGCCCACGTGCTGACCTGCTAACCCAGGCGGTGGACGATGTCATGCCCGGCCTGTTCGGCTTGCCAGCCGGAAAAGCGGCTTGGGCCAGCGCACGCGAGCTGGGTCACTGGGCCGGTGAAATTCACAACCGCAAGCCGGATGGCGAACTGGAAACCATCTGGCTGATGCTCTCAACCGTCAAGGACACAACGCACCAGACCCAGCATTTTGTCGGCATCGTGTCGTCCATCACCCATCTGGTGGCGCGGCATCAGGCGCTGGAAGCCGCGGCCAACCACGATGCCCTCACCGGTTTACCCAACCGGCGTTTGCTGTCAGACCGGCTGGCGCAGGCGGTGCAGCGCAGCAAGCGCAACCGCACCTTGCTGGCGGTGTGCTACCTGGATCTGGACGGCTTCAAACCCGTCAACGATCTGCTGGGCCATGCGGCTGGTGACGAGGTCTTGCGTGTGGTGGCCCAGCGCATGCAAAAAGCGCTGCGCGGTGCGGACACCGTCGCACGCGTGGGCGGTGATGAATTTGTGCTGCTGCTGGGTGATGTAAACCATGTCCACGAGGTCACCAAACTGCTGCACCTGCTGATGTTTGAGCTGGCGCAGCCGATTGAGGTGGCCGCACAACAGGTACGGATCGATGTCAGCATGGGCATCACGCTGTACCCCACGGATGCGGCCAATGCGGATGAATTGCTGCAGCACGCGGACCAGATGTTGTACGCCGCCAAGGCCGCAGGCAAGGCCTGTCTGCGGGTTTACCCAGGCGACTGAAGCGTCCGGGGCGCTTGGGGCATCCAAGCCTGTCGCCTAGGCGCTCGACAGTGGCTGATGCCTGTGCGCCAATGGCCCTTTTTTTTGATGCACCGAGGCCCGCCATGCCAGACACCACCCACCACCGCATTTGCCCCCTGTGTGAAGCCTGTTGCGGGCTTGAGATCAAGGTGCACAACGGCACGGTCACGCAGATTCGTGGCGATGCGCAAGACCCGTTCAGCCAGGGCTATCTGTGCCCCAAAGCGGTGGCCCTGAAAGACCTGCACAACGACCCCGACCGCCTGCGCACGCCCATGATCAAGCGCAACGGCCGGCACGAGCCAGCCACCTGGCAGGAAGCCTTTGCAGAAATTGCCCGCCGCCTGCCCGCGCTGCAAGCGGCCCATGGACGTGATGCCGTGGCCGTGGCCGTGGGTAACCCGGTGGCGCACAAGTATGGTCTGTTCACCTACTTTCCCCGGTTGGCGCGCGCCCTGGGCACGCGCCATGTGTTCTCGGCCTCCAGCCTGGATCAAGTGCCCAAGCAGCTCTCAAGCGGCCTGATGTTTGGCCACTGGATGAGCGTGCCGCTGCCCGACATCAGCCGCACCCAGCTGCTGGTGGTGATCGGGGCCAACCCACTGGCCAGCAACGGCAGCATGTGGACGGTGCCCGACTTCAAAGGCAAGGCCCGGGCGCTGCAGGCGCGGGGCG
>JBGSRY010000382.1:0-4029 GCA_041737325.1 Rhodoferax sp.
GACGCTGGTGGTGGGAGGACGAAACCGCCAAAGAATGCGGCCTGCACGTCAAAGAAAAGGCGTGAATCACTCCGTAGCATTCTTCGCGTAGGGCCGACTTCAGTCGGCCATGGTCGACTGAAGTCGACCCTACCAACATCGAAATAATCAGCCACGATTTTGTGACAATTGACCCCATGACGAAACACCTCCACATTGACCATCTCTCCAACGCCCACCTGGACGCGCTGGAAGAAGAAACCATCTTCATCCTGCGCGAAGTCGCCGCCGCGTTCGAGCGCCCCACGTTGCTGTTTTCTGGCGGCAAAGACTCGTTGGTGATGCTCAAATGCGCAGAAAAAGCCTTTGGCACGCCAGCCACCGGCGGCAAAATCCCCTACCCGCTGCTGATGATCGACACCGGCCACAACTTCCATGAGGTCACCGATTTCCGCGACTCTCGGGCCAAAGAATTGGGTGCCGAGCTGATCGTACGCAGCGTCGAAGACTCGATGGCGCGTGGCACGGTGCGTCTGGCCCACCCCGGCGAATCACGCAACGTGCACCAGTCGGTGACGCTGTTGGAGGCGATCGAAGAGTTCCGTTTTGATGCCCTGATTGGCGGTGCCCGCCGCGACGAGGAAAAAGCCCGCGCCAAAGAGCGCATCTTCAGCCACCGCGACAGCTTTGGCCAGTGGCAACCCAAAGACCAGCGCCCCGAACTCTGGACGCTGTTCAACACCAAACTGCAACCGGGCGAACACTTTCGCGTGTTTCCCATCAGCAACTGGACCGAGCTGGACGTGTGGCAATACATTGCCCGCGAACAGATCGCCCTGCCCTCGCTCTACTACAGCCACCAACGTGAGGTCGTGGAACGCAAAGGTCTGCTTGTACCCGTGACACCGCTCACGCCCATGAAACCCGGTGAGGTGGCCGAGCTGCGCGACGTGCGCTTTCGCACCGTGGGCGACATCACCTGCACCTGCCCGGTAGAAAGCCTGGCGGCCACTGCGGCTGACATTGTTCTGGAAACACTGACGGTGGAAGTGTCCGAGCGCGGGGCCACGCGCATGGATGACAAAACCTCTGAGGCTTCGATGGAGAAGCGCAAGAAAGACGGGTATTTTTAGCTCACCCCCGGCTTGAAGATCAACACATGTCGAACATTTCATATCAAACTCGCAAGACAGCCCTTTCATCCCAACGGCCTTGGTTTAAACCCGGCGCGGCGACCGGGGCATGTGCATGCGGTTTTGGGGTGAAAACACACGCGAAACAGAGTGCACAACACGCCGCCGTCGATTTGCGCGCGCCTTCCACCCCAAAGCCCGGTCACATGCCCCAATCACCACACCTAGCGCTGTCGGCGAATACAAGAAGTGAATAGCCAGACAGCGCATCCAGCCAAACGACTTTTGCCCACTCCGATGAACAACTTTCACCCCATGACCCCAGCAGCGCCTAGCGGCGTGCGTTGGGTGTCTGACGTAGCGGAATCAAGGAGGAGCCCGCAGGGCGGGGGACATCCGCGGAGTCAGATACCCAGCGCGCGCTGCGGGTTAACACGCAAGGGGTATTGAAGGCCAGCTTCTCAAGCAAAAACCTATTCAAGCATGACAAGAATCAACCATGAACACTACAACTAATATAGCTACTCACGCATACCAGACAAGGGCTACAAGCCAATTTGACACACAATCCGCACTCAAGTTCATCACCTGCGGCAGCGTCGATGACGGCAAAAGCACCCTCATTGGCCGCCTGCTGCTGGACAGCAAAAGCGTGTTGCAAGACCAGCTCGCCAACGTGTCAAAAAGCGGCGAGGCCGACCTGGCCCAGTTCACCGATGGCCTGTCTGCTGAACGCGAACAAGGCATCACCATCGACGTGGCTTACCGCTACTTCAACACGGCAGAGCGCAAATTCATCATTGGCGACGCGCCCGGCCACGAGCAATACACCCGCAACATGGTCACCGCAGCCAGCAGCGCCGATGCCGCGGTGGTGCTGGTTGACGCGCCCAAGCTGGACTGGGCCAACCCGCAGCTGAACCTGCTGCCACAAACCCGCCGCCACAGCCTGCTGTGCCACTTGTTGCGCGTGCCCAGCATCGTGTTTGCCATCAACAAACTCGACGCGCTCGGTGACAACGCCCGCACCGCCTTTGACCACATCCGCACAGCGCTGGAACAATTTGCGCAAGCCGCCGGTATTGAAGTGACGGCCATCGTGCCGATCTCGGCGCTCAAAGGCCACAACGTGGTTGAAGCAGCCAGCGCTGGCTGGTGCGGCTACAGCGGCCCGAGCTTGCTCGACATCCTGGAACGCCTGCCGGTGACCCCCGCCGACACGCAACTGCCGTTTGCGTTTCCGGTGCAATGGGTTGAAAAGTTCAGCAGCTCGGCAGACACCTCGCAAGGCCGCCGCATCTTCTGGGGCCGGGTTGCCAACGGCGTGGCGCAAGTGGGTCAACAAGTCAAGGTGCTGCCCAGCGGCCAGACCGCAACGGTGGCGCAAGTGCTCACCACCACGCGCTTAGTCGGCACCGTGCAAGCCGGGCACAGTGCCGGTGTGGTGCTCGACCGCGAAGTCGATGTATCACGCGGCGATTGGCTTCTGGCCCTTGTACCACCCGCCCCAAGTGCTATGGTTTCTGATGATGATTTCAGCGACACGCCCACCGCTGCCAGTTTGCCGCCAAGCCGCGAACTTGCCGCCACCGTAGCCTGGATGGACGACGAGCCGCTGGTGGCCGGGCGTGTGTACTGGGCGCTGCACGGCCACCGCTGGGTCAAGGCACGCGTCAAACGCGTGGTGCACCGGCTGGCCATCAACACCCTGGCTGAAGAAAATGCCGACAGCCTGAGTGCCAACAGCATCGGCCACGTCGAGCTGCTGTTGCAGGAACCAATTGCCGCCATGCCGTTTGCCCAGTCGCGCGTGCTGGGCTCGCTGGTGCTGGTGGACACCGCCACGCACCGCACCGCTGGAGCCGTATTGGTTTCTGCAAGCCATTAAAATGGCGTTTTTCCATCCAACCACAGACCCCACAACATGACCCACGTCGTCACCGAATCCTGCATCAAATGCAAGTACACCGATTGCGTAGACGTTTGCCCCGTCGACTGCTTTCGCGAAGGCCCCAACTTTCTGACCATTGACCCCGACGAATGCATTGACTGCGCCGTGTGCATCCCGGAATGCCCGGTCAACGCCATCTACGCCGAAGAAGACGTGCCCAAAGACCAACGCCACATGACCAAGCTCAACGCCGAGCTGGCACGCCTGCCCACCTGGAAAAGCATCACCAAGCGCAAAGCCGCCTTGCCTGAAGCCGAAGAGTGGAAAGACAAGACCGGCAAATTGTCCGAATTGCAGCGCTGATTGACCTGCCCCGGAGGCCATCGTGATTGAAACCGATGCCCTGGTCATCGGGGCCGGGCCTGTTGGCCTGTTCCAGGTGTTTCAACTCGGGCTGCACGGCATCAACTGCCACGTGGTGGATGCACTGCCACAGGCCGGAGGGCAGTGCAGCCAGCTTTACCCCGACAAGCCCATCTACGACATCCCTGTCATTACCCGTTGTACCGGGCGCGAACTGACCCAACGGCTGCTGGAACAAGTTGCACCGTTCAAGCCCACGTTTCACTTCAACAGCCAAGTCAGCCGAGTCACCCCGCACCACGACCGCTGGCGCATCAGCACCCCACAGCAGACTTTTTTGACCCGCATCCTGTTCATTGCCGCCGGGGTGGGCGCTTTTGTGCCCAAAGAACTCAAACTTGACGGGCTGGCCGCTTTTCTAGGCCAGCAATTTTTTTACCAAAACGCGCCGCCCTCGTCTACCGCGGGTCGAGACGTGCTGATCATCGGCGGTGAAGATGCGGCCGTCGACAACGCCATTGCACTCGCTCAACCCGGCCCGGCCCAAGCCCGCAGCGTGACCCTGGTACACCGGCGTGACGTGCTGCAAGCCAGTTCTGCCAGCCTGGCTGAGCTGGCAACGCTGCGCGCCAACGGCCATATCCGGTTCATCGCCGGACAAGC
>JBGSRY010000402.1:0-9632 GCA_041737325.1 Rhodoferax sp.
ACAAGGCCTGCATAGTACACACCAAGACCCAATACCTGCCTGCGACACCATGCCGCTGCTGCATAATGGCCTACAAACCTGGTCTGCGGGAACAAAAACAAAAACAAAAGTAAAACCATCTGCGCTGCCTAACTAGACTAGATAGATAGATAGAGGTTGTTACCAGGGGGCAACAGATGGCATAAAGCACAAAAAAATAGGGTTTGGCATTCAATTGGTTATGTTCGACGCTCATGTGCATTCAAACACATCCTCGCCCGGGTGCAGCGCGGCCCACTGCGCCAGCGCCGCGTCGCGCTGCAGCAGCAAAGCGCGCATCTGCGGCCGAAACAGCACAAACATGGCGCTGATCCAGCGGTTCACCGGCCACGACGGCGCGGCGTGGTCTACCTGAAAGCGCGCCAGCAGTTGCGTCACGTCAGGGGCGGCGTACCAGGCCTCGTTGGTGACCCAGCGGTTGGTGGTGAACAAGCCCATCGGAAAGCCATACGCATCCATTGAGATGGCTATCAAATGTGATAGCGCCTCACGCCCATCTGGCCAGGTCTCAGAGGCGTTTTTGTGCTCAACCGGGCGCATACCCTCAGGCATACCCGGTGGGCGCACAAAGGTATGAAAGTGGCCGTGTTCACCGTCCAACCCCCGGTGTGCGTGGTAGTAGTACTGCGACTGGGTGTCACGGTCAAACACGTCGTCGTCCGGGTAGTGGTTGAGCTCAATGAACTCGCCCTGCCCGCGCAGCATCTCACCCACCATGTTCAGGCCGCCCTTGGCCAGCACGCGGTAGCACTCGGTGATTGCCTGGCCCGCAGCGTGCATGGCCAGCAGCTCTGCCATGGGCAGACCTTGCAACAGCGGTGTAGTGGGCAGGGTCACCACAGCGCTCACATTTTGGCCGCGCAGGGATTCTTGGCCGCGCAGGGATTTTTTGCCGCACAAGGGTTCTTGGTTGCGCACGGGTTGGCTGCTGCACCTGCTTTGGGCTTGAAGGTTTTTTGCACGCTGGCGGTGTAAGCGGTCAACGCGGCCAACTCGCGCGAATCCCAGGCCAGGGGTTTGGTGGCCATGGGTACCACCAGACAAAACTGCACCATTTCGTCGAGTTCGATTTTTTTCAGGCCGCCGCGGTCGTCGGCCATCTGCACAAAATGCGGATACGGCTTGGCAAAGGTGTTCATGTAGGCATTGCCGCTGAAGTGGCAGGAGTTGCACGACAAGCCATTGCTGCTGAGCTTGGTGTCAGAAAATAGCTTTTTGCCCATGGAAATAAGCTCAGCCGAATTGCCTTTGGCCAGCTGTGTACCGGCCGGGCGGGTGACCAGCTTGGGGTCAACCTTGCCGCTGGCAGCACAAGGGTTTTGGGCCGAGCACGGATTTTTTGCGGCACATGGATTCTTGGCAGCACAGGGGTTTTTGGCCATCTTGGGCGCACACGGGTTCTTGGCAGCGCATGGATTTTTGGCCGAACAGGGGCTCATTTTGCGTGGCGCACAGGGGTTGCGCGGTGCGCAGGGGCTTTGGGCAAAGGCAGCGGGTGCGCCACAAGCCATGCCGACAACCGAGGCCAGAATGGCAGAGCGAATCGCTGATGGATGTTGTTTCATGAAAGTCTCCTCAGATGGGTTGAACCAGCGGACAAACATTGCCCGTATTGCTTAGACGCAGACCCTGGTTAACTTCTTACACTGCTGGCGTGTTCCTTTGACACCAGACCCGACCATGGACAGACTGACCACACTGCTTTCACATTTCTCCCTGCACGCGGGGGTGTTTTATACCGGCAACATCTGCGGTATTCACGACTTTGCCCAGGACAGCGCGCGCGGGCATATTCACCTGATCCGACGTGGCCCAGTGCAAGTGACCGGCATCAAGCCGGTGGTGTTGGACATCACCGAGCCCACCCTGTTGTTTCTGCCACGGCCCGACACACATCGACTGGTGGCAGACGACCACACCGGTGCTGATGTGGTCTGCGCCACAGTGCAATTTGGCGGTGGCGGGCGCAACCCGATGACGGACTCGCTGCCTGATGTGGTGTGTGTTGAGCTGGCGCATCTGCACGGCATAGGGGCTTTGCTGGCATTGATGTTTGATGAGGCTTTTGCGCAGCATGATGGCCGCCAGGCCGTGCTGGACCGCTTGTGTGAGGTGCTGATGATCCGGCTGCTGCGCCACTGCATGGAACAAGGTTTGACACAAGGCGGCACGTTGGCTGGATTGGCCGACGCGCGGCTGGCCAAAACCATCAACGCCATCCACAACGACCCGGCCACAGCGCGTGATTTGTCGGCCATGGCCGCGTTGGCGGGTATGTCGCGCGCACGTTTTGCCGTGCGCTTTCGTGCCGTCACCGGCGTGACCCCGGCCGATTACCTGGCCTCCTGGCGCATCATGACGGCACAAGGTCTGCTCAAAAAAGGCCACCAACTCAAGCATGTGGCAGACGATGTGGGCTATGGCAGCGCCAGTGCGCTGACGCGCGCGTTTGTCCGCAAACTGGGGTGTTCACCCAGCGATTGGCTCAAGGGAATTGCCGCGCTTTGATGGCTTGGCAAAGGAACAAATGAAGCTGTAAGCATTTTGGTTTGGCAACGACCAATTGCTAAAGGCAGCACCACGCTGCCGCCAGCACTTCATTGGCCAAGGTGGTTCCATATGCCTGCACATTCTGTCGAAGACACCGGTTTCAAACTTTACAAATTGCTCAATGGCACGCTCATTGTGTTGGCCATGCTGACAGTGCTTGAAGGGGCAGCTTTGACCGAGTGGACGGCCATGGCCACCATTTTCATCACCCTGGCTGCCAATGCCGTGGCCGAAGCCTTTGCGCGTGGGCTGGCTGACGAGATCAGCTTCAAACAGCGCTTGACCCTGGTGCAAGGCTTGGTGCAGTTGCGCCGCTCATTCACCGTGGTGCTGCCTGGCGTTGTGCCCGCGCTGGCGTTTACGGCGGTGTCGCTGGGCTGGTTGCCACTGGGGACGGCTTTTGCTTCAGCCTGCTGGTTTTTGGTGCTGACCTTATTTGCAGCCGGTTACACCGCCTGTGCCGTCAATGGGGCTCGGTTCTGGCGCGGCATGGTGTACGGCCTGGTGATCAGCTCGTTTGGCCTGGCCATTGTGGCGCTGCGTTTGATCACACCTTAAATCAAGGTACCGGTAACCAAGGCAAGACACACGGCATGTCTTGCAAGACGCTGGGCGCAGTTGTCTGACAGTTGACTGTAAGCATTCGACGCAGCAGGCAGACTAACAAGATGAAGCATGGGTCTAGATGGCGCATGTCCATTCCAACCCTGATTCAAGGAAACGCACATGCAGCCACAAAAAACAGCCCTCATTACCGGATCAACCAGCGGCATCGGTCTGGGGATTGCCGAATACTTTGCCCAACAAGGCATCAACATTATTCTCAATGGCATGGGCGATGCCGCAGAGATTGAGGCCACCCGCGTGCGGCTGGCGGCCACGTACGCAGTGCAGGTCCGGTTTTACGGCGCAGACATGAGCCAGGGCGCGGCCATTGAAACCATGTTCGCGTCGATTGACGCGGAGTTTGGCGGTGTGGACATTCTGGTTAACAACGCAGGCATCCAGTTTGTGGCACCGGTGGACGAATTTCCAACGGCCAAGTGGGACGCCATTTTGGCGATCAATCTCACCTCGGCGTTTCACACCACCCGATTGGCTTTGCCGCACATGAAAAAGCAACAGTGGGGGCGCATCATCCAGGTGGCCTCAGCCCATGCGCTGGTGGCTTCGCCCTTCAAGTCAGCTTATGTGGCGGCCAAACACGGCATTGCCGGGCTGACCAAAACCGTGGCGCTGGAAGTGGCTGAGCAGGGCATCACGGTGAATGCCGTGTGCCCAGGTTATGTCTGGACACCGTTGGTGGAAAAGCAGATTCCGGAAACCGCCAAAGCGCGTGGCATCACTGAAGAGCAAGTCATTCAAGACGTGCTGCTGAGTGCACAGCCGACCAAAAAATTTGTCACTGTGGAACAAGTGGCCGCACTGACAGGCTTTTTGGCCAGCGACGCTGCAGCCTCCATCACCGGCGCGGTGATCCCGATCGACGGCGGCTGGACAGCCCACTGAAAAGGCCAGCACCATGCATATCCAGGACATTCTTCAATTGCCGTCGATGCCCGCGGCATCGCCCTCATACCCGCGTGGGCCATACCGCTTTATTGACCGCGAATACCTGATCATCACTTACGAGTCGGACCCGCAGGCGATTCGCGCTGCGCTGCCCGAGCCTTTGGAGCCCGATGGCAGCAACACCGTGCTGTATGAGTTCATCCGCATGCCCGATTCAGCCGGTTTTGGCAGCTACACCGAATCAGGGGTGGTGATTCCGGCGCTGTACCAGGGCGCGCATGTCAACTTCACGGCGCAGATGTACCTTGACGATGAACCACCCATTGCTGGCGGGCGCGAAATTTGGGGCTTCCCCAAAAAACATGGTCACCCCAAGTTGTCTGTGATGCAGGACACGCTGACCGGCACACTGGACTATGCAGGCGTGCAGGTAGCGGTGGGCACCATGGGTTACAAACACCAGCACCTGCTGTACGACGTGGCGGGGCAAAAGCAGTGCTCATCGGTCTCCATCACAGAAAAGATGAGCAAGACCCAAGTCAACCTCAAACTGATCCCGGGGGTAGACGGCCAACTGGCGATTGCGCAACTGGTGGCCTATAACCTGACCGATATCGCCGTGCAGGGGGCGTGGTCTGGCCCGGCCCGCTTGCATTTGACTGCACATGTCAATGCGCCGGTGGCTGATTTGCCGGTACGCAAGGCACTCGGTGGCCTGCACTTTATTGCCGACCTGACCCTGCCGTATGGACGTGTTTTGTACGACTACCTCGCCGACAAATCGGCAACCACACCAGGAGAATGAGTCATGGCAACATCCAAAAAACTTTCAAATCCACCCATCGTGACAACGACGAAACCGCCCTGTGAATTGCCCAGCCGCGTGGTACTGGTGATGCAAGGCGGGGGTGCGCTGGGTGCTTTTCAGGCTGGTGTCTATGAAGCCATGCATGGTGCCGGCATGGAACCGGACTGGGTGGTGGGCACATCCATCGGGGCCATCAACGCAGCCCTGATCGCTGGCAACAAACCGGAACACCGGCTGGATTGTTTGCGTGAATTCTGGGATATGGTATCCAGCGCGCACACCTCCGCGTCGCTATGGAACACCTTTGGCATGCTCAACTTGGTGCACAACTTGGTAACCGTCACCAATGGTGTGCCGGGCTTTTTCAAACCCAATCCGAGTGCTTTTATGGGGTCGCATGTGCCTGTGGGGGTGACGCAAGCCAGCTTTTACAGCACCGAGCCGTTGCGCGACACCCTTGACAGATTGGTGAACTTTCATCGCATCAGTGCCCACGCCACCCGCTTAACCCTGGGCGCGGTCAATGCCCGCACTGGCCAAATGCGTTACTTTGACAGCCGCGACACTGCGCTCACCCTGGACCATGTGATGGCCTCAGGCGCATTGCCGCCCGCCTTTCCTGCGGTGATGATTGACGGCGAGCCCTATTGGGACGGTGGTATTTATTCCAACACGCCACTGGAAGTGGTCATGGACGACAACCCGCGCCAGGACGCGGTGGTCTTTGCCGCCCAGTTGTGGCAACAAGAAGGTGGTGTGCCTGAGACCATTGCCCAAGTCACCAGCCGGCTTCAAGATCTTCAGTACGCGAGCCGGGCCGAGAGCCATACGGTGCGGCAACAACAAATTCACCATTTGCGCCACATCGTGCGCCAGCTGGGGGGGCTGTTACCGTCCGCCTTGCGCGTCAAACCAGAAGTCCGCGAATTGCTGGATTTTGGGTGCGGTACTGTCATGCACGTGCTGCCCATGCAAGCCCCGGCGCTCGACGGCGAAGACCACACCAAAGACATTGACTTCACACCAGCGGGCATTCGCGCCCGCTGGAAAGCGGGGGTGGAGTTTGCCCAGCGCCACATTGATGCGGCACCGTGGAACGCACCCTTTGACCCGATGCTGGGGGTGGTGGTGCACAAGTCACCGGTTTAAATGAGCGCATCAAGCTCAAACCATTCAAAAACCAAACCATCCGTGATAGGGTTAAGCCTTGTTGATTTAAGAGCTTCAACCGATGATGTTTAAAGCCACCTCCATCCGCATCCGCCTGATTCTGGCCTTCTCCATTTTGCTGGGGTTGCTGCTTGCGGTGGCTGCGGTGTCCTTGCAGCGGCTTGAAGGCTTGACCCAAACCACACAATCCATCGTCAACTTTCA
Source organism: Rhodoferax sp. (assembly GCA_041737325.1). Taxonomy (GTDB): domain Bacteria; phylum Pseudomonadota; class Gammaproteobacteria; order Burkholderiales; family Burkholderiaceae_C; genus Rhodoferax. The sequence continues at coordinate 6,284 of JBGSRY010000402.1, forward strand.
GGCCCGCCGGGCCTTGCTGGCACAACGTCTGAACCAGCATGCGCAGGCCGAAGCCATCATCTTGCTCAACCTGTTGCAAACCACTGAACGTGACACACGCGTCAAGTTGTACGCGGCGCTGGATGAAGAAATTGCCGCCTCTGGCCAAGCGGTGAACGACCTGGACATGACCATGCTCAGCGCATCGGTTCAGACCGAGATTGAACATTTGACCGACTTGCGCCAGCGTTATGGTGTGCTGCTGCAAGAAACGGTTGAGCTGATTGAGCTTGAAGGCACAACCCAGGCACGGACTTTCTTTGAGAACCGCACGCAGCGGGTTCTCAATACCCTGCTGTACGACACCCGTGCGCTGGAAGACCACTTGCAGCAGATGATGCAAGCCGAGCTTGAGCAGCTTCGCCAATCGGCTGCCAACGCCCGCCAGTTGGTGATTCTGTTGGCCGTCAGCGCCCTGGTAGCCGGGGCGCTGTTGGCCTGGTTCATTGCGCGCAGCATTGTGCTGCCGGTGCGCCAAGCAGTGTCAGTGGCGCAGGGCATTGCCGGGGGTAACTACGCCACCGACGTGCCCGCTGGCCAGCGCGGCGAAATAGGTGCCCTGCTGCGCGCACTGCGCGTCATGCGCGACAGCATTGCCACCCGGGAAGCCAAAATTTTGCGGCTGGCCTATGTCGATCCACTCACCAATTTGCCCAACCGGACACGCTTTACCGAGCTGTTTGACGCACGCCCCGGGCAGCAAACTGGTGCTTTGGTGCTGCTCGACATCAACCGCTTTGCCGCCATCAACAATGCCCTCGGACATGCGGTAGGCGACCAGTTGCTGTGCCAGATTGGCGGGCGCATTCAGCAGGCACTGGGTGCGTCTGATCTGGTGGCACACTTTTGGGCCGACCAATACGCCTTGCTGCTGCCCCATGCCGACCGGGCGCACGCGGCCACCCGGGTGCAGCACATCATCGATGCGGTGCGCGCGCCCATCATGCTCCAAGGCCAACGGCTGGATATTGAGGCCAGTGCTGGCGTGGCCCTGTACGACCCCGGCAGTGCCCAGCTGCACGACTTGCTGCGCTGTGCCAGCCAGGCGCTGACCCTGGCCAAGCGGCACCACGACCCGATGGCCTTTGTGGCCGACATGCAGGGTGATGCACCCCCGGCACAACTGTCCTTGATTGGTGAAATGCGTGAGGCGCTGGCGCAGGGTGAGTTTGTCATTTACTACCAGCCCAAATTGAATCTGGCACAGCACCAAATCACCGCCGCCGAGGCGCTGATTCGCTGGCGACATCCGGGCAAGGGCATGATCCCGCCGATGCAGTTCATTCCGTTTGCCGAGCAAACCGGGTTTATCCGCGAGATCACACCCTGGGTGGTGCGTCAGGTCATCACCGACGCTGCCCTGTGGCAACGGCGCGGCCTGTCGGTGGTGGCATCGGCCAACCTGTCCACCCTTGACCTGCTCAACCATGCGCTGGTGCAAGACATTCAGCATTGCGCCACCCAAGCCGGTTTGCCGCCTGCGCAACTGTGCCTTGAAATCACCGAAAGCGCGTTGATGGATCAGCCCGAGCTGGCACTGCAACACCTGCACGAGCTGTCGGCATTCGGCTTCAAGCTGTCGATTGACGACTACGGCACCGGCCAGTCGTCGTTGGCTTACGTCAAAACCCTGCCGGTCAACGAGCTCAAAATCGACCGCGCTTTTGTGACCGACGTTGACCACACCCCCAAAAATGCGGCCATCGTCCGATCCACCCTGCTGCTGTGCCGCGAACTGGGGCTGTCGGTGGTGGCTGAGGGGGCAGAAACGGCTGAAGAGCTGGCCTGGCTCACGTCCAATCACTGTGACCTGGTGCAGGGCTATGTGGTGGCCAAGCCCATGCCACTCGAGGAATTTTTGAGTTGGACTGAAAAGTTTAACCACGCATAACAGCTGGATGTCATGGCAGGCCTTACCCGCAACCCAGGTTCAGCCCGGGCTAACGACATTGTTTATGGCAACCACTGAGGACATCATGCCCACACCATTTAACTGCGAACTGTTTGTCATCGGCGGCGGCTCGGGCGGCGTACGCGCCGCACGCATTGCCGCCAACTTGGGAGCGCGCGTTGTCATTGCCGAGAGCTTTCGCTACGGTGGCACCTGCGTCATTCGCGGCTGCGTGCCCAAAAAGCTGTTGGTCTATGCGTCGCATTACGCTCAAGAATTTGTCGACGCTGCGGGCTTTGGCTGGAGCGTGCCCCCTGCCACCTTCTCCTGGCCCAAACTGATTGCCGCCAAGGACGCAGAAATCAGCAAACTCAGTGCCATGTATGAAAAAAATCTGCTGGCCGCTGGCGTGCAGGTGTTGCAGGGTAGCGCGCGCGTGCTGGACGCGCATACCGTCGAGGTAAATGGCCAGCTATGGCGCGCCGAGCACATTCTGGTGGCAACCGGAGGCACGCCATTCCTGCCCCATCTGCCAGGTATCGAGCACGCCATCACCTCCAACGAAGTATTCAACCTGCCCCAGCAACCCAAGCGGGTACTGATTGTGGGTGGTGGCTATATCGCGGTGGAGTTTGCCGGCATCTTTCATGGGCTGGGCAGTGCCGTCACACTGGCGTATCGGGGCGAGCAGATGCTGCGTGGCTTTGACGATGATTTGCGCAGCCACCTGCACGATGAGATGGCGCAAAAAGGCGTGCGCATTTTGCTGCATACCGACGTGACGCGCATCGATGCGCAGCCGGATGCCAGCTTGCAGGTGAGCCTGCGCAGCGCGGCAGACCCCGGGCAATCTCAAGACAGTTTTGATGCGGTGCTCTACGCCACCGGGCGCGTGCCCAACACCCAAGGCCTGGGACTTGCGCAAGCGGGCGTGGCGCTGGACAAAGCTGGCGGCGTGGTGGTAGATGCCTACGGTCACAGCAATGTGCCCAGCATCCATGCCGTGGGCGATGTCACCAACCGCATTGCGCTCACGCCGGTGGCGATCCGAGAAGGTGCCGCCCTGGAGCAGACACTGTTTGGCAAGGCACCCACGGCGGCCGACCTGACCACTGTGCCGTCAGCGGTGTTCAGCCAGCCTCAAATCGGTACTGTGGGTTTGACCGAAGATGAAGCACTGCAGCAGGTGGCGCAGATTGACATTTACCGCGCCAACTTCCGTGCACTGGGCCGTGGCCTGGCCAGTGGCAAAGAGCGCACGCTGGTCAAATTGATTGTCGACAGCGCCAGCCAGCGCGTGCTGGGTGCGCACATGGTTGGCGACGACGCGGCCGAGATCATCCAGAGCCTGGCGGTGGCGATGCGCATGGGGGCCACCAAAGCCGACTTTGATGCCACCGTGGCCTTGCATCCGACATC
>JBGSRY010000491.1:0-5717 GCA_041737325.1 Rhodoferax sp.
CATGGCCGCCCTGGTAAGAGCTGATGGCAATGCCTTGCGCGTCTTCTTGCAGCGCAGCGGTCACCACCTCGTCCACACTGCGGTTGTGCCCCAGGTGAATCACTTCTGCGCCCATGCTTTGCAGGATGCGGCGCATGATGTTGATGGCTGCGTCGTGGCCGTCAAACAGGCTGGCAGCGGTGACAAAGCGCACCTTGTGCGTGGGGCGGTAGGTGGCCAGCGCTTTGAAATCGGCGGACAGGTCGGTCATGTTGGGTGTCTCCGGTGCAAGATTGTTTTGGTACGGACAAACATCAGGCCAGAGGTGGCTTACTTGACGTTGACGTAAACGTAAGGTTGAATCTTACCGGGTTTTGAAAAAAGAAGAGGACACCAAGGTGCCCTCTTGCTGATGAGGCCTGGAAGCAATTGCAAAGCTATTTGTTGTCCTGTGGATTTAAAAAATCATAAACAGGCAGAGCCAACCCACCCAGCAGCAAAATAGCCAAGTCCCATTGCCTGAGCTTCCAGATCACAGGCAAGAAAAACAGGGCCAACAGCACGATGGCCAGCAGATTGAAAATTCGTTTGTTCATGGTGGGTTCTTCCTAAAAATCAGGCAACAAAAGCGTTCAACCCAGCCGCTGGGTTAACCAGCGGGCTGTGCGCAGCAAGCGGGCATCGTTGCGCAAGCCGCCTACCAGTTGCACGCCCAGCGGCAAGCCGGTTTCGGTTTGTAACAAGGGCATGGACAAACAGGGCAGCCCGGCAAAGTTCCACAGGGTGCTCATCACCGGGTCACCCGGGTGGTTTTGTGCCAGCGGCGCTGCACCCAGGCTGGCTGGCGTGAGGATGGCATCGAAGTGTTCAAAAAATTCTGCAAAGCCGTCTGCTGCTGCGTGCATGCGCTCCAGTGCCTGCAAATAGTCAGTGGCCAGCACCTTGCCGCCACGTTCAAACAACGCTTGGGTCGAATCACTGACCTGGCTACCTCGCCCCGTGCTCATGGGCTGCAAATGGGTTGCCATTTCAGCTTCCATTAGCGTTTGATGCCACGCCAGGGCATGGGTGACTGAGGCGGGTAACTCCACCTCAACCATGCAGTCTTCAAGCGCTTCGGCCAGGGCTTCAAAAGCGTCTCTGGCGGCGGGCTCCAGCTGATCCCAGAGCGGTGTTTTGACAAACATGAACTTTGGGGGCAAGGGCGGCAGTTGCTTGCAAATGGTATTGATGTGGAGCGGAAAAATCAGCTGGCCACTGGCCAGCTGGTGGCCACCGACGAGCACCTCGGCGACGGCTGCCACGTCTTCAACTGAACGCGCCAACACGCCTACCTGATCCAGGGAAGGGGCGCATTTGAGGATGCCGCCGTTAAAGACCAGACCACGTGAGGGTTTGAAACCGTATACCCCACAAAATGAGGCAGACTGAACCACCTCACCATGGGTTTGCACCGCGATGGCTGCCGGTACCAGCCCACTGGCTACTACTGCTGCCGCACCCCCGGCCGATGTGGCGCTGGAGTGGCCGGGCGCACGCGGGTTGCGGGTACCGGTGGTTTGTCCACTAGCCAGCTCGCTGGTGCGCGCTTTGGCCCACACCAGCGCACCAGCCTGGCGCAGTTTGTGTACCAAGTACGCATCCACGCCCGGCGTGCGCCCCTGTGCGGGCGCATAACCCCATTCGGTCGGGTAGTCGCAGGTGTCGATGGTGTCGGTCACGGCCACTGGTACACCAAACAATGCAGGCAGGGGTGCACCCGCGCTGCTCAGTGCCGAAAGCCGTTCGGTTTGAAGGGCGACGATGTTGGCATCGTGGTGGGCAAAAGCCTGAACCTCTGGCTCCACCGCGCTGGCATAAGACAGCATGGCAAGTACGTAGTCTGTCAGCGACAAACTACCTTTTTGAAAGTGGCCTTGTAACGCCACTACCCCAAGTTCATGGGCCTGTTTTTGCTCTGCAGTCACGCCTATTCCTTTATTTAATCAAGAGATCCATGCTGACCTCACTCGGTTTTTTTTTCGCCTGCGGCAGCACTGCCAGACAAGAACGCCGGGTCCATGGTGTCACTGACATCGGGTTTTTTTTCGTCTGCGTTCAGGCTAGCGGGTGCATGGCCTTCAGATGGTTGCTCGCTGGAACTGCCACCCATTAAAAATGCCGGGTCCATGGTTTCCCGATCTACCGGGCCGTCGTTCGTGGCAGGTGCAGATTCTGATGCATTGTTGTACATCAAGTCAGGCAACCAGTTGACCAGTTTGGGCTGTGCGTAGATCATCACCAGGGTCATCAGCACCATACCCAAAAACGGGAAACAGCCCTTGAAAATAGTCCACAGCTGCACTTGTGGGGGAGCCACCCCTTTGAGGTAATAGGCCGACATGGCCATCGGGGGTGTCAAAAACGAGGTTTGCAGGTTTACCGCAATCAAGATGCCAAACAACATCGGGTCGACGTTAAAGTGATCCAGCAGCGGCAAGAAAATCGGCACAAAAATGATGATGATCTCACTCCACTCCAATGGCCAGCCCAGAATAAATATCAATATTTGCGACAAGATCAAAAATTGCCAGGTGTTCAAGTCCATCGACAGCATGAATTCCTTGATGACGCTCTCGCCACCCAGGTACGAAAACACACTTGAAAACGTCCAGGAGCCGACAAACAGGTAGCACACCATGGCCGAGGTTTTGGCAGTTAAAAACACGGCTTCACGCAGGCGTTGCCACGAGAAGGCACGGTACACCACCGCCAAAATAATGCCGCCGGCAGACCCCATGGCCGCGGCTTCGCTGGGCGTGGCCAAGCCGAACAAAATAGAGCCCAGCACCGTCAAAATCAGCAAGGCCAAAGGTAAAAACGCGGTGACCAGCATGTAGGCCCCTTGCCAGAAGCCAATCTTGTCCAGGTCTTTGGGCTTGGGTGCCAGTGAGGGGTTCAAAATGACACGTACCAGCACATAAACCAGGTACAGGCCAGCCAGAGTCAGGCCCGGAATCATGGCAGCAGCGTACAACTTGACCACCGAAATACCCGCAGTGGCAGCGTACACAATCAACATGATCGACGGTGGAATCAAAATACCCAAGGTGCCGCCTGCTGCAATCACCCCGGTGGCCAGTTTTTCGTCATACCCGGCCTTGAGCATCGAAGGCAGTGCCAACAAACCCATCAAGGTCACCACGGCACCCACAATACCGGTGGCGGTGGCAAACATGGCGCAGGTGATCAGGGCGGCAATCGCCATCGAGCCGGGTACATGCCTCAGAGCCACTTGCAGGCTTAGAAATAGCTTGTCCAGAATGTTGGCGCGCTCAATGATGTAGCCCATGAATAAAAACAACGGGATGGAGATCAGCACATCGTTGTTCATGATGCTGAAGGTGTTTTGCGTGAACAGGTAGAAGATGTTGTTGTCCAACAAGCTTTGACCCGGCTGAAAGTAGGCATAAAACCCAAACAGAATGCCCATGCCCATCAGCGTGAAAGCGATCGGAAAGCCCAGAAAAATAAAAACAATGAACAGCCCCAGCATCATCAGGGCAATGGCCGGGTTACTCATGCAGCACCGCCTTCTTTGTGACCAAATTGTTTTTGCAATGCCACTTCAAGCTCGACCACGTCTTCGTCGCGACTTGGCCATTCACCGGTTCGAATGGTGAGCACGCAGCGGCACATTTCAGCCAAGCCTTGCAAAAACAGGGCTATGCCAACAACAAAAATAACCGACTTGAGTTGCCAGATGGGCACCCCCACCGGGCTGTTCACACTGGCTTCCAGGATGCTGGCTGATTTGGAGGCATAAAAAAATCCCGAGAACACCAGGGCCAGCACGCCGGGCATGAAAAAAATGAAATACAGCGCCAAGTCAACCTTGGCTTGGGTGCGTGCTGACCATTTGCGGTAAATGAAGTCACCGCGTACATGCGCGCCTTTGGACAAGGTGTAGGGGCCAGCCATCAGGAACAGCGTTCCGTACAGGATGTAGCTCATGTCAAATGCCCAGTCGGTGGGGTCGTTGAGCACATAGCGGCGAAACACTTCGTAGCAAGTGCCGGCGGTCAACACCAGCACCGTCCAGGCAAAGCCATGGCCCAAAGCCTCGGAGAGGCGGTCAATATTTCGAATAAATTTTTCCATAGCATGCTCACAAAAAAATCGCCGCCAAAAAGGGCGGCGACTCAAGCTGTCAAAGAAGATTAAACCGGCAACTTGGTTTTGAACACGTGTTCAAACGCTGATTTGTAGTCGGCCTCGTTGTAGAAGCCGTAGTAGGCCACCCGGCGTGCCCAGTCTTTTTGCGACTCCCAGACCTTTTTGAAGAAGGGGTCTTCAGCTTCGAGCTTGGCCACCACTTTGTCCCAGGCCTCAATTTGGGCCTTGAAAATGTCTTTGGAAGTGCGTGACACCTTGACCTTGTCTTTGACGATGAGCTTTTGCAAGTCGCGAGAGTAGTTGTCTTGCGCCGTCCAGGTGTTGGCCGATGAGGTGGCTTCTGCCGCGTATTCCAGAATGGCTTTCAAATCTGGCGTCAACGCGTCGTACTTGGTCTTGTTGAAGATGATTTCAAAGAACTCCATGGCCTGATGGTAGGAGCCCATGGCGTAGTACTTGGCCACGTCTTGCGCACCGAAACGGCTGTCAGACGTGGGGTTGTTGAACTCAAATGCGTCAATCACACCGCGTTCCATGGCCGGCACAATTTCGCCACCTGGAAGTTGGGTGACTTTCATGCCCAATTCCTGCATCAAGTCAGCCGCCAGGCCCACAGTGCGGTACTTGAAACCTTTTAAATCTGCAGCGGTTTTTGGTGGTGAATTTTTAAACCAGCCCAGGGGTTGCGTGGGCATGGGGAAAGCAAAAAAGCCTTTGACATTGTTGCCCAGTTTCTTTTGCAATTCGTCATAAAAAGCCATGCCACCACCACGCTGAATCCAGCCCAGGGCCTGCTCGGCGTTAGCCCCCGTAATAGGGCCAGAACCAAACAACGAGGCCACCTTGGATTTGCCGTACCAGTACACCGCCACCTGATGCCCCGCGTCCAGCACACCCTTGCTCACGGCATCGGTAATCTCAAACGGTTTGACCACCGCACCTGCAGTCAAGTATTCAATGCGTAAACGCCCACCCGACATGGCATTGACGCGTTTGACATAGTCTTCAGCCATTTCATTGAAAATGTCTTTGGCACCCCAGGCCCCTTGCATTTTCAGGACGATGGTGGATGGTTTTACGGACACGGCAGGGGCTTGCGCGTGCACGGCTACAACGGGGGCCGCGGCGGCGGCGGCAGCTACAAAAAATTTTCGGCGCGTGGCTGTTTGTGGGCTAGCTGTGGTTGGCGCAGTGGTCTCGGTTTCAGACATGTCAATTCCTCTAGGTTGGTTGATCAGCAGTGATCCGCCAAAGCAAATGGCAGCGGATAAGTAACGATACCTTCTCGATCTCAGTTTTATGTTGGTGGTAACCCTTGGATACCTTGTCCTGAGCCGCTTACCTGGGGTATATCAGTTAAAACTTTTTTACAGATAATGCATTCAATCCGATCACCTATGTCCGCTACCAGGCTGCTGTTTGGCGCACAATTTCTCGCTTCGAAATCAATCTACGACAGCCATGCAAACTTCAAACGAAAACTTGTCCATTGAACCTGCCAATGGCTACGCCGGCGACATCACGCCCGCCCTGGCCTGGGCCTGGGTGCAACGTGGTGACGCGGTGCTGGTGGACGTGCGCAG
>JBGSRY010000514.1:0-2696 GCA_041737325.1 Rhodoferax sp.
TCACGCGTAGCTGCCATCAACGGCGGCTGCGCACAAGGTGTTCCCGCTTTTAACGTCAACCGTCTGTGCGGTTCCGGCCTGCAAGCCATTGTGTGCGCCAGCCAAAGCATTTTGCTGGGCGACTGCGACATTGCCATTGGCGGTGGTGCTGAAACCATGAGCCGTGCGCCCTACGCCAGCCTGAACATGCGCTGGGGCGCGCGCATGGGTGACACAAAAATGGTGGACATGGTGGTGGGTGCGTTGAACGACCCGTTCCACACGGTCCACATGGGTGTCACCGCTGAAGCGATTGCCGCCAAATGGGGCATTACCCGCGCCGACCAGGATGCACTGGCCGTTGCAAGCCACAACCGGGCCCAGCGCGCCATTGAGGCGGGCTACTTCAAGAGCCAGATCATGCCCGTCACGCTTAAAGGCCGCAAAGGCGATGTGGTGTTTGAGACCGACGAACACTACCGCCCGAACTGCACGCTAGCCGACCTGGCCAAGCTCAAGCCTGCGTTCCAGAAAGAAAACGGCACAGTCACCGCAGGCAACGCATCGGGCATCAACGATGCAGCCGCCGCCGTGGTGCTCATGGAAGCCGGTACGGCCAAAGCCCGTGGCCTGAAACCACTGGCACGCCTGGTCAGTTATGCCCATGCGGGGGTCGACCCCATGTACATGGGCATTGGCCCGGTACCGGCCACGCAATTGGCGCTGAAAAAAGCCGGGCTCAAGGTCAGCGACCTGGACGTGATTGAAGCCAATGAAGCCTTTGCCGCGCAGGCCTGTGCTGTCAGCCGCGACCTGGGGCTGGATCCAGCCAAGGTCAACCCCAATGGTTCAGGCATTTCACTCGGTCACCCCATTGGGGCCACCGGCGCGCTGATCACCGTCAAGGCGATATATGAGCTCGAGCGCATGGGCGGGCGCTACGCGCTGGTCACCATGTGCATTGGCGGCGGCCAAGGTATTGCAGCTATTTTTGAACGCCTGGCCTGACCCTCACACCCTACACCAGCAGCCCACATTCACGCCATGATGCCCCACACCCGTCACTGGAGTCTTGGTGCCAAACTACTCATGGTTGGCGCGCCTTTTTTGCTGCTGGTGTTCATGGCCACTGTCGCCACCTTGTGGGTTTCATGGCAGCTTGACGGAGGTGCTGCCGCCGTCAACGAAGCGGGCCGCATGCGCATGCAGTCGTACCGCATGTCGCTCTCGGTGGGAACGGCTGAAACCAGCCAACTCCCCATGCAGCGGGCTGAATTTGAGCGCAGTTTATTGACCTTGAAACAAGGTGATCCAGAACGTCCCCTGTTTGTGCCATGGGACGATGACACCACGAGCCGCTTTGCGGTGGTAGAAGCAGACTGGACTCGCTACCAGGCGCGTTGGCTAGACACACCGCCGCAGAATTTTGTCGACTTACGCGTTGACACCGTCGGCTTCGCCTCGCACATTGATGCGTTCGTCAACAGCATTGAAGTTCACATCGCCCACTGGACGGCTCTGTTGCATTTGCTGCAAATGAGCATGCTGACCGCCGTCATTGTGGGTGCCACGGTGCTCCTGTATACCGGCTATTTGTTTGTGCTGGAACCTGTAGGACAGCTCAAACGGGCGATTGAAAAGATTCAGCTGGGTGATTTTGCAGCCCGAGTCGAGCGCGTCTCCAGCGACGAATTTGGTACCCTGGCTGATGGTTTCAACGACATGGCGCAGCATCTGCAATCCATGTACAAAAATCTGGAAAGCAAAGTAGCTGAAAAAACTGCTTTACTGGAAGAAAAATCCGAACGCCTGGAAAGCCTTTACGAGGTGACCAATTTGGTGGCCAAAGCCACTTCACTTGATGCGCTGGCGCAAGAATTCACCAAAAGCATTGCCAAGATTTCACACGCCGATGGTGTGGCCCTGCGCTGGTCTAACCAGGGTGGTCAGCGGCATCTGATGCTGGCCGCACACGGACTGCCCACGAGCATGGTCGATATTGAACAATGCATTTACGCTGGTGACTGTCATTGCGGCCAAGCTGAAACCGGAACGCAGCTCAAAGTGATCCCCATCCGGGATCGATCAAGCGCACCACTCGACCATTGCCTCAAAGCCGGATTTGAAACTGTGGTCACCATACCGGTGCGGTTGCACGAATTGGTGATGGGTGAAGTGGACTTGTTCTTTTACGCCCGCACCAGTCCAACATCTGCCGAGCGCTCGCTGCTGGAGGCCCTGAGCCGCCATCTGGCCAGTGGAATGGAAAACCTGCGCCTGAACTCACTGGAAAAAGAGGCTGCGGTATCGCAAGAACGCCATTTGTTGGCGCGTGAGTTGCATGACTCAATTGCACAATCTCTGGCCTTTTTAAAAATTCAGGTTCAACTGATGCGCGATGCCATCAAAACCTGCAATGAGTTGGACGTGGCCAAAATCCTTGAGGAAATTGATGCAGGTGTCAAAGAAAGCTACAGCGATGTACGCGAACTGCTGTTGCACTTCAGAACCCGAACCAACACCGACGACATTGAACCAGCCCTGGCCACCACTCTACAAAAATTCGAGCACCAAAGCGGCATCCGTACCGAATTGACCATGCAAGGTCAAGGCCTGCCGCTCACGCCCGATATCCAGATGCAAGTGCTGCATATCGTGCAGGAAGCCTTATCCAATGTCCGCAAACATGCACACGCCACAACCGCCTGGCTGGAGGT
>JBGSRY010000520.1:0-2156 GCA_041737325.1 Rhodoferax sp.
CTGGCGCAGAGCAGCGTCAAGCGCATGCTGGCCAAGGGCGACATGCCACTGTCTCGCATCGATGCCATCTGCCGTGCCCTGAAGCTGGACTTTGCCGAACTGGCGCGGCGCGTGGCCGATGCCCAGCCGATGCTGCGCGAAATGACGCAAGAGCAAGAAAGCGCCGTGGTGGCCGACAAAAAACTGCTGCTGGTGGCCATTTGCGTGCTGAGCCAGTGGACGCTGGAGCAAATCGTGTCGGCCTACCGGCTATCTGAGGCGGACTGCATTGGCTACCTGGCGCAGCTTGACCGCATTGGCATCATTGAGCTGCGCCCACTGAACCGCTACCGGCTGAAATTGGCCAAAGCTTTTCGCTGGCGACCGCACGGTCCGGTGATGAATTATTTTCGCGACAACGCGCTGCTGGACTATTTTTCGGGTGGTTTCAGCGGCACAGGTGAAGGGCTGCTGCTGGTGCACGGATCGGTCAGCCGCAGCCTGGCACCCGTGTTCATGGAGCGCATGCAGCGCGTGGCGCAAGACTTTGCCCAACAGCACCAGTCCGACCAAAAGCTCGACGCGAAAGACCGCGAAGGCTACACCCTGCTACTGGCCATGCGCAGTTGGGAGTTTGAGGCCTTCGCCATGCTGCGGCGCTGAATCAATCCACCGGCGTGAGCTTGGCCACACTCAGCGCCAGCCACTTCACGCCGTGGCGCGGAAAGTTGATCTGGGCGCGGGCATCGTCAGCCGTGCCTTCCAGCGCCAGCACCGTGCCTTCGCCAAACTTGGCGTGAAACACTTTCTGCTTGACTGAGAGGCCGCTGGGTGAGGCTTTTTGCACTGGCACGGGGGCTGCGGTGTATGTTGAATAATCAGTGCCAAATTGGCCTCTAGCCCTTGTTGAATAAGGGCTATCAGCTCCTGAATATGTAGCATTAGAACGATTCTCCATGCGACCAAAGCCCTGGTTTTTGGGCGTAATCCACTTCAGCGCTTCTTCAGGCAACTCATCAAAAAAGCGGCTGCGCAGGTTGTAGCGCGTCTGGCCGTGCAGCATGCGCGTTTGCGCGTGGCTCAGGTACAGGCGTTTGCGCGCGCGGGTGATGGCCACGTACAGCAGGCGACGTTCTTCTTCCAGACTTTCACGGTCTGTCATCGAGTTTTCGTGCGGGAACAAGCCCTCTTCCATGCCGGTGATGAACACGCAGTCAAACTCCAGCCCCTTGCTGGCATGCACCGTCATGAGCTGGATGGCATCCTGCCCGGCCTGCGCCTGGTTGTCACCCGCTTCCAGCGCCGCGTGGGTCAAAAAAGCCGCCAGCGGTGACAAGGTTTCGCCGGTGTCCGCGTCTGGCGCGGGCAGGTCTTGCAGCGGCTGGCTCATGTCCAGCCCTTGCGATGCGGGCGACTGCGTCAGGGCGTTGCCCAGCTCGTCCACAGGGAACGCCACCGCGTCGCGGCCAAAGCCTTCGATGGAGACAAAGCTCTCGGCGGCGTTGACCAACTCTTCCAGATTCTCAACCCGGTCTGCGCCTTCACGGTCGGCTTTGTAGTGCACGATCAGGCCGCTGTTCTCCAGCGTGGTTTGAATGGTTTCACGCAGGCTCAGGCCTTGCGTTTGCTCGCGCAGCACGTCAATGCCGGCCAAAAACGCGCCAATGTTGGTACCTGCTTTACCGCTTAAACCGCTGACTGCGTCGCTCAGGGCGCAACCACTGGCACGGGCCAGGTCTTGCAACTGCTCCAGGCTGCGCACCCCAATGCCGCGCGGCGGAAAGTTCACCGCTCGCATGAAGCTGGTGTCGTCACGCGGGTTCTCCAGCAGGCGCAGGTAGGCCAGCGCGTTCTTGATTTCAGCGCGCTCAAAAAAGCGCAGGCCGCCATAGACCTTGTAAGGCATGCCGTTGTTGAACAACGCTGATTCAATGACACGGCTTTGCGCGTTGGAGCGGTACAGAACCGCAATTTCCTTGCGATCGTGGCCTTCACTCACCAGCTGTTTCATCTCGTCGACCATCCAGCTGGCCTCGGCAAAGTCGCTTGGGGCTTCATACACGCGCACCGGTTCGCCCGGGCCTTGCGCAGTGCGCAGGTTCTTGCCCAGGCGCTTGCTGTTGTTGGCAATCAGCGCGTTGGCGCTGTCAAGGATGTTGCTGCCGCTGCGGTAGTTT
>JBGSRY010000046.1:0-3116 GCA_041737325.1 Rhodoferax sp.
GGGCTACCACCTGCTGGACTCGGGCGCGCTGTACCGCATCACGGCGCTGGCCGCCACGCAAGCCGGCTTGTCGCTGGATGCTTCAGGCGAAGCTGCCATAGCCGAACTGGCCGCACGTTTGCAGATCGAATTCAAGGGCGACCAGATCCTGCTTGACGGTTGCGATGTAACGCAACAGATTCGGCTGGAGGCCACCGGCATGCAGGCTTCACAGGTGTCGGCGCTGCCCCTGGTGCGCGCTGCCTTGGTGGCCCTGCAACACGGTTTCAGGCGCGTGCCCGGCCTGGTGGCCGACGGGCGCGACATGGGAACCAGCATCTTTCCCGATGCGGCGCTCAAGGTTTTCTTGACCGCAAGCGCCGAGCAGCGTGCGCAAAGGCGTTACAAACAGTTGATTTCAAAGGGAAATGGCGCTACACTTGACAGTCTTCGCGCCGACTTGGAAGCCAGAGATGCCCGGGACACCTCCCGCAGCGCCTCACCTTTGAAGCCAGCGCCAGATGCCAAGCCACTGGACAACTCACAGTTGTCAATCGAATCATCGGTTGAACAGGTGTTGAGCTGGTGGCAAAGCAAGCAGCCTTTTTGACCTGTCAAACAGGCTGCAAACCGTGCAGGCCTCCAGCCTGTGCAACCGGCCCTCAGCCGACTTTCTGCATCGCAACGGTGCGCTGCGGTTGAGGTTCAAAAAAACTTAACCCCACGGGTCAAACCGTGATTTAACCTGCGGATCAAACCGCATCACAACATGTCTGAATCTTTTGCCGCCCTGTTTGAAGAATCCCTGAAACGCACAGAAATGCGCACCGGTGAAGTCATCACCGCTGAAGTCGTCCGTATCGAACACAGCTTTGTGGTCGTCAACGCCGGCCTGAAATCAGAAGCCTATGTGCCGCTGGAAGAGTTCAAGAACGACCAGGGCGAAACCGAAGTGCAAGTGGGTGACTTCGTGTCGGTGGCCATTGGCTCCATCGAAAACGGCTACGGCGACACCATCCTGTCCCGCGACACGGCCAAGCGTTTGGCTTCGTGGATGAGCCTGGAAAAAGCCCTGGAAACTGGCGAATTTGTCACGGGCCAAACCAGCGGCAAGTCAAGGGTGGTTTGACCGTGTTGGTCAACGGCATCCGCGCCTTCCTGCCTGGCTCGTTGGTGGACACCCGTCCGACCAAAGACCTGTCACCGTACGAAAACAAAACCCTGGAATTCAAGGTCATCAAGCTCGACCGCAAGCGCAACAACGTCGTGTTGTCTCGCCGTGCCGTGGTGGAAGCCTCGATGGGCGAAGAACGCAGCAAGCTGATGAACACGCTCAAAGAAGGCGCGATTGTTCAAGGCGTGGTCAAAAACATCACCGAATACGGCGCATTTGTGGATCTGGGCGGTATCGACGGCCTGTTGCACATCACCGACATGGCCTGGCGTCGTGTCCGTCACCCGTCTGAAGTGGTGACCGCTGGCCAGGAAATCACCGCCAAGATTCTCAAGTTTGACACCGAGAAAAACCGCGTGTCGCTGGGTCTGAAACAAATGGGCGATGATCCCTGGATGGGCGTGAACCGCCGCTACCCACAAGGCACTCGCATGTTCGGCAAGATCACCAACATTGCCGACTACGGCGCGTTTGTGGAACTCGAACCCGGCATCGAAGGTTTGGTGCACGTGTCTGAAATGGACTGGACCAACAAGAACATTGCACCGAGCAAGATCGTGGCGCTGGGTGATGAAGTCGAAGTCATGGTGCTCGAGATTGACGAAGACAAACGCCGCATCAGCCTGGGCATGAAGCAATGCAAGGCCAACCCATGGCAAGAATTTGCCCAAAACACCAAACGCGGCGACCGCGTCAAGGGCCCGATCAAATCCATCACCGACTTCGGCGTGTTCGTCGGCTTGGCGGCTGGCATTGACGGTCTGGTGCACCTGTCCGACCTGTCCTGGAACGAAGCGGGCGAAACAGCCGTGCGCGAGTACAAAAAAGGCCAGGAAGTGGAAGCCCTGGTGCTGGCTGTGGACGTGGACCGCGAACGCATCTCGCTGGGCATCAAACAGCTCGACTCTGACCCCTTCACCACGTTCACGTCAATCAACGACAAGGGTTCTGTGGTCACCGGCAAGGTCAAGACTGTGGATGCCAAGGGCGCTGAAATCGACCTGGGTGAAGACATTCTGGGCTACCTGCGTGCTTCTGAAATCTCGCGCGACCGCGTCGAAGATGCCCGCAACGTGCTCAAAGAAGGCGACGAAGTCACCGCCGTGGTGGTCAATGTCGATCGCAAGACCCGCAACATTCAGTTGTCGATCAAAGCCAAGGATGCGGCTGACCAAAACGAAGCCATGGCCACCTTGAGCCAACAGTCGGCGCGCGAAAACGCTGGCACCACCAGCCTGGGTGCGTTGCTGCGCGCCAAGCTGGACAACAATAACTAATCCAGTTATTGCCCCCGAATCAACGACCGGCAGCCTGTGTGCACCGGTCGTTTTTTCTTTTTAAGCAGTTGCGGACAGCGCGCACGGCCTGTCCCACAAAGGTAGTGGTTGTATGACGCGCTCAGACCTTGTTGAAGAATTGGCGGCCAAGTTTGCCCAGCTCACCCAGCGTGATGCCGAGTTTGCCGTCAAGGCCATTCTGGATGCCATGAACGATGCACTGGTGCGCGGCCACCGCATCGAAATTCGTGGCTTTGGCAGTTTTGCCGTCACCCATCGTCCACCGCGCATGGGACGCAACCCGCGCAGCGGCGAGAGCGTCGCCATCCCGGAAAAACGCGTACCCCACTTCAAACCCGGCAAGGCCCTGCGCAAGGATGTAGACCAGCGCACCCATGAGATGCAACTGCAAGCCAAGCCCTGAACGGTAAAATGGCCTCTCCACCGGGGGATTTGGATGAAACACATGTTGTGGCTGCTGAAGTGGGTACTGAAGGCGGCCATTTTTTTTACCCTGTTTGCCTTTGCGCTGAACAACCAGCAGGTCACAACCGTGCATTTTTTCTTTGGTACGCAATGGCAGTCACCGCTGGTGTTGGTGGTGTTGTCGGCATTCAGTGCCGGTGTGGCCGTAGGCGTGCTGGGTATGCTGCCGCGTTGGCTGCGCCAGCGCGCTGTCCACACCC
>JBGSRY010000443.1:0-8863 GCA_041737325.1 Rhodoferax sp.
CTCATTGCGCGCAAACAGGCCCGGCACGCCCTGCGCGGTGGCCGGGTTGACCGAAAACAGGTCACCGGGCACGTGGATCATGCGGCGCAGGGTGGCGTCAACCGGCATGTGGATGCGGTGGTAGTCGCGCGGGCTCAGGTACAGGGTGGCAAAGTGGCCGTCATCAAACTGCGCCGCCAGCGCAGCATCGCCCCCCACCAGCGCGGTGCTGCTGTACTGGTGGCCTTTGGCCTGAAAAATCTGCTGGCCTTGGATGCGTCCAAACTGGCTGATGGCGCCGTCCACCGGGCAAATCAGGTCAGCCTGCGCCAACGGCCGCGCGCCGTCTTTAAGGGCGCGGGTAAAAAAGTCGTTAAAGCTGGCGTAACTGCCCAGGTCAGAGTTGGCCGCCTCGGCCATGTTCACGCGGTAGCGCTGCACAAACCAGGCGATCAAACGGGTGGTGAGCGCGCCCGCTTGGGCACGCGCCACGCGCCCGGCCAGCAGGGTCAAGGCTTGTTTGGGCAGAAGGTATTGCGGCAGCACGGCCAGGCGGTCAGACATCACGGGCGACCCTTTGGTAAGTGAACACGCACAGGGCGTGGAGCAGGGATTCTACGCAGGGCGCAGAGCGACGGCAGTGCCACAATGGCCGCCATGTCTACCGCCCGCATCCCCCCCATCCAATGCCTGCTGACGTTTGAGGCGCTGGCGCGTCTGCGCAGCGTGACGCAAACCTCAGAAGAGCTGTGCGTAACCCCCAGCGCGGTCAGCCACCGCGTCAAACAGCTGGAGCAGATCATCGGCACCAAGCTGTTTGGTCGGGCAGATTTTTCGCTCACGGTGGAAGGCGTGGAATACCTGGCCCATGTGCGTGATGGCTTGAACATGCTGCAAAAGTTTCCGGGCGCGGCCACCCAGCCCGGCAAACGCAAGCTGCGCCTGGCCGTGACCCCGACCTACGCGCGCTCGGTGCTGATACCGCGCCTGCGTCAGTTCACCGAGGCTTACCCCGAGATTGACTTGACGCTGCAAATCTCTATACCGCTGCTGGACGTGGTGGCCGAAGATGCAGACCTGATGGTGCGCTTTGGCACCGGGCGCTACGCCGATGTGGAACACACCTGCCTGCTCAAAGACGACATCACCCCGCTGGCCTCACCTGCCTTTGTGCGTGAGCATGGGCCGTTTGAGGTGGCTCAAGACCTGGAGGGTGAACCCCTGTTACGCAGTCCGCTGGAGCCCTGGCGCACCTGGTTTGCGGCGCGCCACCTGGACTGGCCCGAGCCGGTGGACGGCTCACAGTTCAACGATGTGGGCTTGATGTGCGACGCCGCCGCCGCCGGCATGGGCATTGGACTGATCCGCCTGAAACTGGCCCTGCCCTGGCTGGAAAACGGCTCGCTGGTGCGGCTGGGTTCCAGTGACGTGTTCGCCAGCAACGTACCCAGCCCACACGCGCACTACCTGTGCTGGCGCACGGGCATGATGGAGCGCTGGGAATGCGTCGCTTTTGTGGAATGGCTGAAACAAAGCATGGTCTGATATATTTATACATTATTGGCTTGTAGCCCTTGTATTTAAAAAAAACTTTGCTATTGTTTTTTAACCATCATTAATTTCAAACAGGTTTTAAAAAATCATCAGCCACAGGCCCGCTGGCAGGCTTTACAGTGGCCACCCTTCACCCCGGATCAAGCCCATCGGCCAGCACAAGGATTTTGATGAACGCAAGCGCACCCTCCCAAACGCCCTCTGCACTACAAAGATCAGAGCGTCAAACTAAGGTAGTACAAGGGCTAGCGGCTGTTTTACCTGCTGATGCCTTGCTCTGGCATGCAGAAGACACCACGCCTTACGAGTGCGATGGCCTGACCGCTTATCGCCAACGACCCCTGGTGGTGGTGCTACCTGAAGACGAAACCCAGGTACAAGCCGCCTTGCAGGTCTGCCATGCGCTTAACGTCCCGGTGGTGGCGCGCGGTGCGGGCACGGGCTTGTCGGGCGGAGCCTTGCCGCACCCGCTCGGCGTGGTGTTGTCGCTGGCACGCTTTAACCGCATTCTGAAGCTTGACCCCGTGGCCCGTACCGCACGGGTGCAGTGTGGCGTGCGCAACCTGGCGATCAGCGAGGCGGCAGCACCCTTGGGGCTGTATTACGCACCCGACCCGAGCAGCCAGATTGCCTGCACCATCGGCGGCAACGTGGCCGAAAATTCGGGCGGCGTGCATTGCCTGAAGTACGGTCTGACGCTGCACAACATCGTCAAGCTGCGGGGCTTCACCATGGAAGGCGAAGCGGTGGAGTTTGGCACGGACGCGCTGGATGCCCCGGGCTACGATCTGATGAGCGCGGTGATTGGCTCCGAGGGCATGCTGGTGATCGTGACCGAAGTCACCGTCAAGCTGATCCCCAAGCCCCAACTGGCGCGCTGCATCATGGCCAGTTTTGACGACATCCGCAAAGCCGGTGAAGCGGTTGCCGCCGTGATTGCTGCGGGCATCATCCCAGCGGGTTTGGAGATGATGGACAAGCCCATGACCGCCGCCGTGGAAGACTACGTGCACGCCGGCTACGACCTCACAGCCGAGGCTATTTTGCTCTGCGAGAGTGATGGCACACCCGAAGAAGTTGAAGAAGAAATTGGCCGCATGACCGAGGTATTGATTGGGTCTGGTGCTACAAAAATTGCAGTCAGTCAAAGTGAGGAGGAACGCCTGAAGTTTTGGAGTGGGCGCAAAAATGCGTTCCCTGCCAGTGGCCGCATCAGCCCGGACTACATGTGCATGGACAGCACCATTCCACGCAAGCGCGTGGCCGATATTTTGCTGGCGATTCAAGAGATGGAAAAAAAATACCAGCTGCGCTGCGCCAACGTGTTCCACGCTGGTGACGGCAACCTGCACCCCTTGATCTTGTTTGATGCCAACCAAGCCGACCAACTGCACCGGGCAGAATTGTTTGGAGCCGACATTCTGGAAACCAGCGTGGCCATGGGTGGCACCATCACCGGCGAGCACGGCGTGGGCATTGAAAAACTCAACAGCATGTGCGTGCAGTTCAGCCCGGCTGAAAACGAGCAGATGTTTGGCATCAAACGCGCCTTTGATCCTAAGGGTCTGCTCAACCCAGGCAAAGTCATTCCCACCCTGCAACGCTGTGCCGAATACGGCAAGATGCTGGTGCGCGGCGGCCAGCTCAAGCATCCCGATTTAGAGCGTTTCTGATCGCTTCTGATGCAAGCAATACAAGGCTTGGCCTGGATTTTGGCGCTGCAGTCGGTGGGGGAGCTGGTTTCGCGCGGGTTGTCGCTGCCATTTCCTGGACCAGTGATGGGCATGTTGCTTTTGTTGCTGGCGCTGCAGTGGCCCCCGGTTCGTGCGTCAGTGGCCGTTTGCGCCCAGTTTTTGTTGTCGCATTTGTCGCTGTTGTTCGTACCGGTGGGTGTTGGCGTTATGACGCATTTTGGGCTGCTTGCTCAATATGGTCTGCGCATGATGCTGGTGTTGGTGCTGTCAACTTGGATCGGTTTGGCGGTGACAGCGCTTGCGGTGCACCTTTTCAGCAAGTCCAGCGATGCCTAAATTTGTCGAACTTTGGATTTATCTCTCAGCCACACCGCTGTTTGGCCTGACTGCAACCGTGGTGGTCTACACGCTGACGCAAGCGATCTATACACACCTGAATCAGGCCGCGTGGGCCAATCCAGTGTTGTGGTCGGTGGTGGTGCTGGCCTTTACCCTCACCGTCACAGGGGTGGACTACCCGACTTATTTTGCAGGCGCGCAGTTCATTCACTTTTTGCTCGGCCCTGCCGTGGTGGCTTTGGCTTGGCCACTTTGGGAGCGCCGCAGGGCGCTGCAACAGCATTGGCGCGCCTTGTCGGCCGCCGCGTTGCTGGGTGGTATTGCTGCGAGCGGTTCAGCGGTGCTGATGGCCTGGCTGTTTGAACTTCCGGCCCAGGTGGTGCTGTCATTGGCTCCAAAATCGGTAACGGCACCAGTGGCCATGGGCATTGCCGAAAAAATTGGTGGCATACCTGCGCTGGCAGCGGTGTTTGCGGTGCTCACAGGCATGGTGGGTGCACTCAGCGGCAAGATTTTGTTTGCCTGGATGAAGCTGCCTACCGACCCACGGGGCTGGATGGCCCGTGGCTTTGCAATGGGGACAGCCGCCCACGGCATTGGCGCAGCACGTGCCATGCAGGTCAACGCTGATGCCGGTGCTTTTGCTGGTTTGGCGCTGGGGGTGCAGGTTTTGCTGGCCGCGCTGTTGATGCCGATGCTGTTTCGGGCTATGGGCGCTTAGGACGCAACAAGCAGCTAGCCTTTGCGCGTGATGCGGGTGTTGGGTTCGTCGTCGGACACAATTTGCTCGGCCCAGGCGGTGAGTTTGGCGGTGTCGGCCCGCAACACCTCTTGCTTGACCGCCAAAATCTGTGCCGGGTGCATCGAGAAACTGCGCAAGCCCATGCCCAGCAGCAGACGCGTCATGGTGGTGTCACCCGCCATTTCGCCACACACGCTCACCGGTTTGTTTTGCGCCCGCCCTGCTGCAATGGTGTTGGCCACCAGGCGCAGTACCGCCGGGTGCAGCGGGTCATACAGGTGCGCCACCGATTCATCCGCCCGGTCAATCGCCAGGGTGTACTGAATCAGGTCGTTGGTGCCGATGGACAAAAAGTCAAAGTACTTCAGGAACACATTCAGCGTCAGGGCTGCCGCCGGAATTTCGATCATGGCACCGATCTTGACCGGGCCATAGGCCACGCCCCGGTTGTCCAGTTGAACCCGCGCGTGGTCAATCAGCGCCAGGGTTTGGCGTATTTCGCTGGCATGCACCAGCATCGGAATCAGCAGGTGCACCTGACCATGCGCGGCGGCCCGCAAAATGGCACGCAGCTGGGTCAGGAACATGGCCGGGTCGGCCAAACTCCAGCGGATGGCGCGCAAGCCCAAGGCCGGGTTCAGGTGGGCATCGTCACGTAAGGTGTCGTCTAGCGGTTTGTCGGCCCCGACATCGACCGTGCGAATGGTGACGGGCAAGCCTTGCATGCCCTCCACGGCACGCTTGTAGGCCTGGTACTGTTCTTCTTCGCTGGGTAATTTGCCGTGTCGCCCCATGAACATGAATTCGCTGCGAAACAGGCCGACACCAACCGCCCCTGCAGCCAGTGCAGCGGCGGCATCGTCGGGCATTTCGATGTTGGCCAGCAGTTCAATCGGGTGTCCATCCATGGTCACGGCCGGGGTGTGCAGCAAGCGGCTCAAACGGCCGCGCTGCAGTTCACCCTGGCGCTGCTTGAAGCCATACTCGGCCAGGATGATCGGGCTGGGGTCTACCACCACCACACCAGCGTCACCATCAATCACCACCCAGTCGTCCTGGCGGATCAGGTGGCTGCTCAGGCGCGCGCCGACCACCGCCGGAATGTCCAGGCTGCGCGCCACAATGGCGGTGTGTGATGTTTTGCCACCCACGTCGGTGATGAACCCGGCAAACACACTTTGCTTGAACTGCAGCATGTCAGCGGGCGAGAGGTCATGGGCGATCAGAATCAGAGGCACGTCCACCGTATCGTCGAGCAACAAGTCCTGCTGCGCGGTTTTACGCCCCTGTCGAGCGAGTGGCTGGATCACCGGTGAAGACACACCTCGCATGGCGCGTAGCACCCGCTCTGTGATCTGCTCAAGGTCCGCCTTGCGCTCGCGCAAATACTCATCTTCCATTTCATCAAATTGGCGTGCCACCACTTCGAGTTGGGTCGTGAGCGCCCATTCGGCGTTGTATAAACGGTCTTTGATCCAGTGCGAGACCCCCGTGTTGAGTTCTTGGTCTTGCAGCAGCATCAAATGCACATCCAGCAAGGCGGCCAATTCATGCGGGGTGTCTTTGGGGTTCATTTGGCCAATGCTGGCCTGCAAGCGCTGAATTTCTTCCACCACCGCATTACGACCATCGCGCACCCGGTCGATTTCTGCCCGCACCTGCGCGGGTTCAATGAAGTAGTGCGCCACGTCCAGTCGTGTAGCGGCCACCAGCACCGCGCGCCCAATGGCAATGCCCCGTGCAACGGCCAGACCATGGATGGCAAACGTCATTCACCTTCCCCAAATTTGTCTGCGATCAATGCCAGCAGGGCACTGCTGGCCTCTTGTTCACGCGCACCATCGGTTTCCACTTCAACCTCTGTGCCCATACCGGCGGCCAGCATCATCACACCCATGATGCTTTTGGCGTTGACGCGGCGCTCTCCGCGTGACATCCAGACTTCACACGGAAAGCTACCTGCGAGTTTGGTTAATTTGGCCGATGCCCGGGCATGCAACCCGAGCTTATTGCTGATGGTCGTCGTGATTTTGATCATTTGGTTTGCGTTGCTGATTTTGTGGTGCGGTGACCGCCACTTGCATCACCCCTTGCGTGCCCCCGGCTAACACCCGTGCCACCAGCGCATCCATGGATTCATTGCGGTAGGTGACTGCGCGCAGCAGCATCGGCAAATTGACACCAGCAACCAGTCGGGAAGTGACTCCGTCAACCAGTTTCAGCGCCACATTGCAGGGGGTAGCGCCAAACATGTCGGTCAGCACCAGGACACCGTCGGCGTTGAGAAAAGTCAGGGCCATCCGGGCTGCGGCCAAGGATTCATCCGCTGGCACATTAGGCTGCACATCCAGCACGCCAACTCTGTTGGCGGCTTCCGGGAACACGTGCAACACGCAACTGCGCAGGGCGCTGGCCAGCGGGGCATGGGCGACGATAAGAATGCCGTTGTTCATCGTGTTGTGTTGAGTCCGTGGCCATGGTGGCCGCTTGGGCGTTTACCGATCACTTCGAAAGATTTGATTATCACCATGAATACGCCGCGACGGATGCCAACACCCGTGCCAGTTTTGCACATCACACTTGGCGTGTCTGGCTAGTGTTTGAGCGCTCCAAAAACTTTCTGCAATAGGGCACTGCCTGTACCCACTGGATCCTGGCGAATTTTTTTCTCTTCTTCACCAATCATCAGATACAACCCATCAAGCGTTTTGCCGGTGACGTACTGTTCGATGCTGGCTTGGCTGCGCTCCAGCAATCCCATGTCAGCCGCCTTACCAGCCACCTGGTTGTACTTTTCTGCCAGGTTGACCCGTGCCGTGGTCTTGGTGACCACGGGTAAGAATTTTTGTCCAAGCGGGTCACGTGTTTTATCTGCAAAAAATTGTGTGACCGAGGTATCACCTCCACCGAGGATATTTTTTGCATCTTGCACATTCATATTTTTAACCGCCCCCAGCAACATGTCACGCGCCATGGGTACGGCCGCCTCTGCGGCATGGTTCATCGCCGCAATCAACTCATCCAGGCGTGCACCTTGCCCAAAGTTGCGCAACAAGTCAGCCGCTTGTTGCAGGTAACCGGGCAAGGGAATGCGAACCAGGTCATTGCGCATGAAACCGTCGGGTTGCCCCAGCAATTTGACAGCGGCCAGTGCACCCTTTTCAAGCGCCACCTTAAGCCCCTGCGAAGCCTGTGCGTTCGTGATGTCACGGAGGGTCAGTGCGTGGCCCACAGACTGAAAGCCCAGGGCGCACCCGGTGAACAAAAAAAATGGAAGTGAATTGAACTGGCGACGATTCATCATGGTGTTGCATCCAAGGTGGTTACATCGAACATCTTACCGTGTGCACTGCTCAGGCCCAGCCTGTTTGTTACGCGTTGTCACAGGCTGAGCACCGTTTTTGATTACGCTTACGGAAAAACATAACCCACACAAAAATGAGGCGAGACACATACCATGAATTTTTACCGTCTTGAAAGCGCGTACCCCATGTTTGGGCCTTTGCTACCCGTTGCTGGCATCAGATTGCTGAACTTGGTTGACCGAGCCCTGGCAACTGTGGTGGCAGCCAAAAGCATGACCCACCCTTCTGGTCATGAAATTCGTGTGGTACATGTGCCCACGGGCGAGGTTGTTTTTAGAAAAACAAGCCGTTGTTCAGGGGTATCTGGTGACGATTTGTAAAGATTCGCACTTGGTATCTTCATCATTCACCCACGCCTAAACGTTGTCGTTGAACTGCACCCGGCACAAGTGCCATGGTCAAATGACTAATCGACGTTGGTCAACCAATTGAGTACCTTGGGCTTCACTGACACGGCACAAAACGTCGTTCTCATTGGTGGGCCTGGAACCGGCAAGACGCACCTGGCCACAGCCATTGGGGTGGCTGGCATCACGGCCAAAGGCAAACGTGTTCGTTTTTATTCCACGGTCGATTTGGTTAATGAATTGGAGAAGGAAAAGCGCGAGAACAAAGCGGGTCGGATTGCATCGGCACTGATGCGCATGGACTTGGTGATTCTTGATGAGCTGGGGTATTTGCCGTTCAGCCAAGCCGGTGGGGCTTTGCTGTTTCACCTGCTCTCCAAACTGTATGAGCACACCAGTGTGGTAATCACCACCAATTTGAGTTTCTCTGAGTGGTCAAGCGTATTCATCGATGCCAAGATGACCACGGCGTTACTGGACCGACTCACCCATCATTGCCACATCGTGGAGACGGGCAACGAGTCTTACCGGTTCAGGCACAGCACGATGGCGGCAAAGACGCGTATCAAGGCCAGGGAATGCGAACGCAAAGGCAGTCAAGTGGTATCGAAAACACAGTCGCCGGACGAGACGATCTGAGGGTGCGCAAAAGGGCAATCCGCTACGGACTTCGTCCTTCTCTCCTTTCCCTTTTGCGCCATGAATGTAAACGGCCAGCGAAGTCATCTTGCGCAGAGCGGCAATTCTTAGGAGCATGGTGTCCACTTCAACCAAGGTGGACACATGGACACTCCAAGAATTCAACTGCCGCAGCCCGGACGTCGGCGCGGGCGCTACAGCGAG
>JBGSRY010000447.1:0-2257 GCA_041737325.1 Rhodoferax sp.
GCCCGACTTGGTGCGCGTGTTTGGGCCTGTGCCGGAGCTGGCGCGCATCTGGCGCGTGCTCACCACGGCAGAACTGCGGCATACCCCCAGAGTGGCCGCGCTGTTTGATTTTTTGGTGGATGAGGTCGATGCCCTGCGGCCGATCATCACGGGTTAGGTGAATCAGCCTCTGGCCCTTGTGTAAACTTCGTACACTGCTTCTAAATAAATAGCAATCAAAGACCCCATGAACCCATCCCACTTTTACCCCATCGGCACACCCGGCCAACCCTGGGGGGCGACCGAGCTGGCCCAGTGGCGCGCGCAACAGGTGCGCCAGCGCAGCTATGCGGACGACGTCCTGACCCGCGTTGAGCGCCTGCGTGATCACTTTGATGTGGCCCCCTATGGCGAGGTGGTGTATGCCGACGAGCGTTTCCTCTTGCTGGCGCTGCGCAGCCGGCATTGGCAAAGCGACTTGCCCAGCGTGCTGGTGACTGGCGGTGTGCACGGCTACGAGACCAGCGGCGTGCATGGCGCATTGCGTTTTGTGGAGCAGCACGCGGCCAACTACGCGGGCCGGGTGAACCTGCTGGTGGCTCCGTGCGTCAGCCCCTGGGGCTATGAGCGCATCCAGCGCTGGAACTTTGACGCGCAAGACCCCAACCGTTCGTTTCGCGCCAATAGTCCGGCACAGGAATGCGCGGCCTTGATGCGCCTGGTTGCGCCCCAGCGTAGCCAGTTGGCCGCCCACTTTGACCTGCACGAAACCACTGACACCGACGAGTCTGAATTTCGCCCAGCGCTGGCCGCGCGTGACGGCCAGCCGTTTGAGCCCTGCACCATTCCCGATGGCTTTTACCTGGTGGACGACAGCGCCAACCTGCAGTCTGCGTTCCAGCAGGCCATCATCCAGGCGGTGCAGCAAGTGACGCACATTGCATTGGCGGACAAGCAGGGCGGCCTGATTGGCTCACCCTTGCTGGCGCACGGCGTGATTGCCTACGACATGCAGGCGCTGGGCCTGTGCGCAGGCATCAGCGGCGCGCGCTACACCACTACCACCGAGGTCTACCCCGACAGCCCCCGCGCCACGCCAGAGCAGTGCATTGCCGCGCAGGTGGCGGCGCTGTGTGCGGGGCTGGATTTTGTGTGTAAAAGAGCCTGAAAATCGTCAGCAAGAAAACAGCACGATCAAAACAACATCAGGGAGAAAACAATGGCTACCAACCCCAACCAAAAGCTTGCCGTCCTCATCGATGCCGACAACGCGCAGGCATCCGTCATCCAGGAACTGCTGGCGGAGGTATCGCGCTACGGCACGGCCACCATCAAGCGGGCCTATGGCGACTGGACCACGACCAACCTCAAGGGCTGGAAAGATGTGCTGCACACCATGGCCATCCAGCCGATTCAGCAGTTTGCCTACACCAGCGGCAAAAATGCCACCGATTCGGCACTGATCATTGATGCCATGGATGTGCTGCACACCGGCAGCGTGGACGGCTTTTGTCTGGTCAGCAGCGACAGCGACTTCACCCGCCTGGCCACCCGCATCCGAGAGGCCGGGCTGGTGGTCTATGGCTTTGGCGAACGCAAAACGCCAGAGCCGTTTGTGGCTGCGTGCGACAAGTTCATCTACACCGAAATCTTGCGCACAAAACCAGAAGAGCCCAAGGTG
This sequence comes from Rhodoferax sp., assembly GCA_041737325.1. GTDB lineage: Bacteria > Pseudomonadota > Gammaproteobacteria > Burkholderiales > Burkholderiaceae_C > Rhodoferax. Next base: position 1,661 of record JBGSRY010000447.1, read on the forward strand.
GATGTAACACCCACTGGGGCCAATGTGAAACCGGTTGTGGGGGGGGCAGAGTTACCCGCGCTGCGACCCATGATTGAGACTGCGGTGGATGCTGTTTCTCGGGATGATGGATGGGCTCCACTGGGGCCGGTTGGCAGCCAGATGAACAAAAACAACCCATCGTTTGACCCACGAAACTATGGATTTGCCCAACTCAGCAAGCTGATGCGCAAGCAAGACTATCTGGAGATCAAGGAAGTGCCGATGGGTGACGGATCAACCAATGTGCATTTGTATGTGCGGTGCAGGCCGACTAACGCGGCCAAAGCGGGATAGGCACAATCATCAGCCTGCCCCCCTGAGTCAGAATAGTTGTCGCCTGAGGGTTCTTATGAACGTGGCGAACGTCCGGCTGAAAAGCGTTGACTCGAAGGCGAAGTCTGCTTTGGCCTCACTCAGCTGATGCAAACGCTTGAGCATGATTAAGGCTTGCGCGTCCACGATCGCTGAAATACGCAACCAGGCACAGTGGCGCGTGGCCTACAGCTTTTTGCACCGGGTGGTTGATGTGGACGGCGCTGTGCATGAGGTGGCGGAACTGGGCGCTGCGCGGGTGCC
>JBGSRY010000572.1:0-3568 GCA_041737325.1 Rhodoferax sp.
ACGGCCGCCAGGGCTGCGCCACCCAGCCACGCGGCGCACAGCAGCACCAGCGCGCGCTGGGCAGAGCCCAAAGTCTGAATCCGCATGGTCTTTTCCCCTGGTGTATGTCAGGACAGGAAAAGATTGTAGGCAGCCGCACACGCCTTGCGCTGCAGCCTCTGCTGGCTCACTTCACGTGGCATTGCAAACACAAATATCCATCGGCCTTGGTGCTGCCCTGCACTTTACCGCGCAAAAAGGGCCAGTCTTGCACTTGCTTGTTGTGCGGGTCATGGCAGCTGGTGCATTCAATGCCAGTGAAGCCAGGGTTGGTGCCCGCCACCACCTTGCCGCCGCCCACGTCGTTGTAGAGCTTGATGCCGGTGGCCGGGGCGTGGGGGTTGGCCACAAACTCCACATAGTCCACCTGCGCGCCGCCACTGACACCGTTGTAGCTGCCGGTGGCGTTGTTGAGCGGGTACGGAATGCCAATCGGGTGGTTGCCCGCCATGCTGCCGCTGGTGGCGTTGAGGGTAGCCGTGCCAATCTGTGCGAGGCCCCCGATCTTGGTGACAAGCGTGCCTGTGCCATACACATCCCCCGGCGCACCCTTGCCACCCACGCTGCCGTAGAACACCGCTGTGTCCCCCACCGCCACCGAGCCGTCGTGGCAGCTCAGGCAGCGAATCGACGGGCCTTGCCCGGCGGTGCTGGGCAGCGGCGTGCCGCCGCGCGTTTCAGTGGCATCACCCCAGGTGTAAGACGTGACGGTGGACAGATGCTGGTTCCACAGCAGGTTGGTGCTGAAAGCACTGTGCGGGGTATGGCAGATTGAGCACGAACCCACAACCACACCGCCGATGGGGCCATGTCCCGTGGCACTGAAATCATGTTTGGTACCCAAAACCCCGCCGCCCAGCGTGGGCGGGGTGGCAGACCACACTGGCGCGACTGCAACCAAGCCCAGCGCCACCAGGCTCAGTGTTAGCAGGCTGCGGTTTGTGATGGATTTCATGCTGTTCCCCTTGTATTTGAAGCCTCATGTGCTATCTTTTTTATTATTCACCCTCAACCCCAACCGGTTGCGGCAAAGCACAAAAGGCGCTGCCCAGAGGGCAACGCCTTTTTCGCCCTGGTTAAGCTGGTGTGCTTATTTGATGTGGCATTGCAGGCAGATGTAACCGTCTGCTTTTGAGCTGCCTTGCAACTTGGCGCGCAACATCACGTCTTCGTTGCTTGACTTGTTGTGCACGTCGTGGCAAGTGTTGCATTCCATGCCGGTTGCACCAGCGGCCGTACCCGCCACAATGGATGCGCCAGTGTCTTTGTACAGCTTGACACCGTTGGCCAAAGGTGCAGACGCGGTAGGCGCACCGTCAAACTCGGTCAGCACCACTTCACCACCGGTTTGAATGCCGTTGTAGGTGTTTTTAGCTTGGCCAAACGGGTAAGGCATGCCCACCGGGTGGGTACCGGCCATAGCACCACCAGCGCCGACTTTTTTGCTGACCTTGGGTGCAGCGTCCTGGTCACCCACCTTGTAGGTGTTCAAAGTGCCAGCACCGGTGCGGCTGCTTTCTTTGTACACGGCCACGTCACCAATCGACACCGAGCCATCATGGCAAGACAGGCACTTGACCGTGCTGCCCTTGTAAGCCGGGGCGATGGTGGCGTAAGTGGTACCACCGGTGGTGGTGGCTTCATCCCATGTGAATGTCTGGGTTGCCGGTGCACGGTTCCACAGCAAGCTGGTGCTTTGGGCATTGTGCGGTGTATGGCAGAACGAGCACATACCCACTTGGTTGGCAAGGCCTGCCGTGCCGGCGGCGGCGGTTTGGGTGCTGAGGAACATGGCGCGGGTGGCAAAGTCGTGACGACCGCCCAACATGCCAGCACCACCGACCGAGGCCATGGCCAAGGCGGGCACAACCAAAGCTGCGGCAACGACCAGTTTGTTAAGAGAGAACTTCATGATGAGGACCTTTCGGGGTTAAAAATCGGTTTAGATGCAACACTTAATGCATCAGGCGTGCCAACTTTTTTGAACCTGATTCTTTTTTTCAAACCGGCACGGCTTGGGCCCTGGCCCGCACAGGGAAAGCCGCACATCCACCCAAAAAACAGCGCCAGCAGCACGTTGCGGCGGTGTGTTACCAAACGGTAATGTTTGGGCCACTGGCCTGCTTTGAGCCGTCACCAAATGGAAACCTGCCCCCTCAAACACGGCCCGGCAGACGCATGTGGCGCGCTCCAGCGCTGGTATGACTTAGGTCAACAGATGGTCATTCAGCGCGTGCAGAGTGCCCCCTGCGTGCGGCAAAATTCTGTTCTTCACGTTTGAGAGGTAACCATGTGCATCATGAATCCATGTATTGAATCCGCTGCCCAATCAGGCCTGCGGCCATGGGCCGGCCGCCAGGTGCAAGCCTTGGGCACAGCCCTGTTGGCAGGGCTGCTGGCCACATTGGCCGGTTGTGCCGCCAACGGCCCCGTGGCTGAAGAAAAACGCCTGGTCTGGCCGGAACCGCCCGAGACCGCCCGCATTGAATTTTTGCGTGCCCTTTCAAGCGACGAAGACCTGAACAAAGACACCACCAACAGCCAGTCGCTGTTGAAATTTCTTGAGGGTGAAAAGCCAGCCAAAAACCGCATCGTGGAGCCGATGGGTATTGCCGTGTCAGACGACGGTGACCGCATCTACATCTCTGACAAAGTGCAGGCCGGGGTGTTTGTGTATGACTTTGCCAAAAAGACCAGCTTGAAAATTGGTGAAAAAGCCCCCTTGTCCATGCCCATGGGGCTGGCCCTTGATGCCGAAGAAAACGTCTATGTGGTGGAGGCAGCAAAAAAAGGTGTGAGCGTGTTTGACCGCACCGGCAAGCAGCTGCGCTTCATCACCGACCCGTCCATCAGCCGCCCCACAGGTCTGGCGCTGGACAAGGTGCGCAAAAAACTCTACGTGGTGGACACGGCGCACACCGACGTGCTCGACCACAGCGTCAAAACCTTTGACCTGAACGGCAAGTTTTTGGGCAAAGTGGGGCTGGGCAAGGGCAACATGGAGGGTGCGTTTTTATTCCCGACCTTTGCTGCGGTCGACGGCAAAGGGCATTTGTACGTGGCCGACACACTCAATTCACGCGTGCAAGAGTTTGATGCAGACGGCAAGTTTGTCAAAAGCGTGGGCAGCCGGGGCACGGCCTTTGGCCAGTTTGACAAGCCCAAGGGTGTCGGACTGGACAGCTTTGGCAACCTGTACGTGGTGGACTCGGGCTGGAGCAACGTGCAGTTGTTCAACCCGAAAGGCCAGGTGCTGATGTTTTTTGGCGGTCGTGGCACCTACCCCGGCCTGATGCAAAACCCCGGCGTGCTGGCGATTGACAAAAAGAACCGCATTTATGTGGGCGACTTGCTCAACCACCGCGTCAACGTGTACCAGCTGGTGAACACCACTGCGGCCGACAGCGAGGTCAAGGGCGAACCGGCCAAACCCGCCGCCACCCCGGCTAAGTGACCACCGCAGCGCACGCCCCCCGGCGCGACCCCACGGCCTTGCTGTTGGCCTTGCTGCTGTTAGCCGCACCTGCGG
>JBGSRY010000586.1:0-5907 GCA_041737325.1 Rhodoferax sp.
CCCTCCACCAGCAACACCGAGCACCCCAACACCGCACTGGCAATGAACAAATCGCCCTTGAAATAACCACGCCTGGCGATGCCAAACGCAGTGATCATGACCAGCGACAACAGCACCACAAACGCCCCGATACCGATGCCGAATTGGTGCGTGGCCAGCTCGCCAAACTGCGTGTTCAGCCAGTCAAAAGACCAACCTCTGGCACCAATGGCAAAGCCGCTCAGCAGCAGCCCCCAAAACCCCAGCAAACCACCCGCCAGCAGCCAATGGGACTGTGCCTTGCCGGGTGGCACCGCCAGCCCCACCGCCGCCAGCGCCAGACCGGCCACGCCCAGCAACAGCCAAACGCGCCCATGCACCAGCGCTTGCAACAAGCCGTTGGCGGTCTCGGCACCGCCAAAAATCTGGGGCAAGACGCTGTACCAGGCGGTGTCCTGAATGGCGTACCACGGCAGCAGCACGTAGGCCAAAAGCCCGGTGAGCAGCCAGCCCAGAATGGCGCGGTTAGGCGTGGCGCTCACAAATCAACGTGGCAGGGAGTTGACTTCTTTTTCCCACTTGGCAATCAGGCGCTTACGCTCTGCGGACGCACCGTACTTGGCGTAGTCGTAGTTGATGAACTTGATCTTCTTGAAGTCGGGCACGCGCGGATCAACCTTGGCCGCCTTGTTGGACGGCACCTGGAACTGCTTGGCTGCGGCGGCCATTTCTTGCGCCGCCGGGGTCAACGCCCACTCGTAAAACTTCTTGGCCGCCTCCAGATTGCGCGCGCCCTTGATGATGCTCATGGAGCCAATTTCAGCACCTGTACCGTCGGTTGGTGTGATCGCTTCCACCGGGAAACCATGGAGCTTTTCCCCGGGTGCATCATGCACAAAGCTGATGGATACCGTGGTTTCGCCACGTGCAGCAGCCTTGATGGGGCCGGTGCCACTGCGGGTGTACTGGCTGATGTTTTTATGCAGCTTTTTCATGTACTCAAAAGCCTTGTCTTCGCCCATCAACTGCACCAGCGTGGCCACCATGGTGTAAGCCGTGCCGCTGGAAGCTGGGTTGGCCACCTGGATTTCACCCTTGAGGGCGGGGTTGAGCAAATCGTTCCAGGTTTTGGGGATGGCAAGTTTTTTCTTGGCCAGCAACTCGGTGTTGTAACCAAAGCCCAGCGGCCCGGAGTAAATACCGACGGTGCGGTACTTGGACTGCGCAGCCTGCTGCTGCGCCCAGGCCTGCAATTGGGGCAAGGTAGCGGATTTGTATTCCACTGACAGGCCTTGCTCGGCCGCTTGCAGGTGTGGGTCGCCCGTGCCACCAAACCAGATGTCGGTTTTGGGGTTGTCTTTTTCGGCGATCAACTGGGCCAGCGCCTCGCCTGAGCCCTTCATGGAAATATTGATTTTGGTGCCCGTGGTGCGCGCGTAGACCGTGCCGATCATGTTGCACCATTCAGCCTGCACCGAGCAAATCACATTCACGGTCTGCGCCTGGGCAAACCCACTGGCCGCAGCCAGAACTGACACCACAAACAACTTTTTCATGAAGACTCCTGTTAAAAATCCGTTCAAACCAATTTATAAAGATGCACTCTACTCCTGGTCGCAAGCATTTCTATCTGGGGTAAACGCGATGCGCGCCACTGTGTTCCAGCAGCGAGCGGTACTCGGGCTTTTGCACCGACTTGCGACTCAACAACAGGTTCGTATGGTGACATCGGTGTCAGCAACCACGGTGCTGAATGGTTGAAGGATATTGACTTGGTTGGAAATGAATTTATCAAGCGCCAGACTTGGCTTGACATACAACCGGTTTACAGCCAACCGGCCCAGCGTGTGCCGTTAGATGCCCACCGTGAGGTTGACCCAGGCATCAGGCAGCCAGCCCAACACCCGTGCTTCCAGCCACTTGTCCGCACCGGTCAATAGGGCAAGCCCCATGGCCCCGAGCAACAGCGCAAAGCCACGGCGCACGCGCTCCATGCGGGACAACACCCAGTCGCGCACCCGCAAAAAACCGCTGCGCGAGGCATAAGCCACCGCCACCAGTGGCACCGCCGCACCCAAACCAAATATGCCCAGCACCAGACCGCCACGGGCGAGTCCCCCTTCGCTGGCCACCAGCGTCAGGGCCGAACCCAACAAGGGGCCTGAGCAGGGACTCCAGACCAGCCCCAGCACACCACCCAGCGCCAGTGCCCCCAGCAGTGACCCGGCATCCAATTTGGTTGACGCGGCATGGGCCGAACTGGCTATTGGCAACATCCATTGCGTGAACCGTGCACCCAGCGCAGGGATCAACATGACCAGCGCAAACGCCAGCAACAGGGCTGCGCCGCCGGTACGCACATGGTCTGCATCCAGGCCCAAGGCCGGCCCCAGTGCGCCGAGCGCCATGCCGATCAATGCAAACGAGCCCGTCATGCCCACGCCCATGGCCACGGGGGCCAGGCGATGACCCTGCAACGCGCCACCCAGCACCAGCGGTAGCAGTGGAAACACACACGGCGACAGCGTGGTCAGGCTACCGGCCAACAGGCTCAAACCCACTTGGGGCATGGACAAAGCGATGGACATAACGGTGTGTTTTCAAAGTGCCGATTTCAAGGCAAGGAGAATGCCGACGCGAGAGGTGTCGCCAACCAAACGTTCGGTTTCTTGCTCACCATGCAACACCACCAGCGTGGACTGGGCACGCACGTTGAAGCGGCGTTTGAGGTCTTTTTCGGTATCGTAGTTGGCCACCAGCACCGTGATGTCAAGCCCGGCTTCAGACTTCAGTGCTTGCAGGGCCTGACTCTGCGCACGGCAGGTGGGACACCAGTCGGCATGAAAGTGCACAGCCACCGGCTGGTTGGCTTTTTGGGCCCGACTCAATGCAGCTGCGGTGTAGGGCTGGATGTCAAGAGCCTGAGCGGCCACAGCGCTAACGGCCAGCAAGGTCATCAGAACAAGGTTTTTGAGACGCATGAAAATTCCTTCAAGTTATGGGGTGATGCCAGGTTGGGGCATGCGGCCAGACCGGCGCATCAGATCACGCGCCGCGTCTGGCGAACTCGGCCTCCAGCGCATCCATGTCAGCCAGCCAGTCAATGGCGCTGTGGCTGAGCAATTCGAGACGATGGTCTTTCAAAGCACGGGGCAAGTCCGTGCGGCGCTGCAGCCGCTGGTCACGCCGCAACAGCAGCGCATGGATCAAGGGGCGGTACAAGCCGACAAAATGGGTCAGCCAGGCACAAGATGGCGCATACCCTGGCAGCGCCCCCATGGCAAACCGATCCACACACGCCAGGGTGCTGGCCGCGTCAAACCAGTGGCCGTCGGTGACCCATTGGTTGACGGTGAACAGCGCCACCGGCAAGCCGCGTGCATCCAGTGAAATGGCAAACAGATGGGTCGGCTCGGTGCGCTGCCATTTGGGTTGGCTGGGCCGAAAGTAGCGCCTGCGCCCGCTGGCCGTGGCATGCCAGAACAGGTGCAAGTGGCCATGCTCCTGATCACCATCGCGGTGCGCGTGGTAATAAAACTGGGAGCCGGTGCGCAAGTCCACCAGATCATCGGGGGGGTAATGCTCAAACTCTCGCACTTCCCGCCCGCCAATCCAGTTTTGCAACAAAGACTCGTGCGCCGCCGTTGCATCCGAAAACGCAGCCACGCTGGCGCGCGCGTGTTGCAGTGCTGCCGCCAGCTGTGCACCAGACGCGCTACGCCAGTGCCGTCGCAGAAGAGGTGTGCTGGTCATGCTTGCAAAACAACCACGCGACTGGCTACGCTCACTTTATTTGGCAGCCGCGCAGCCGCTCTTGGCCCCGCATTTGGCACCGCACTTGGATTTCATTTTCTTGGCCTTGGCGGCGTGTGCCTTGCTGGCTGCACAAGCAGGCATGGCGGCGGCACCACACTTGGCTTTACAGGCACCACATTTGGACATGCTGGTTTTGGAACCACATTTGGCACCGGCACAGCCCGCTGCAAAAGCACCACCAGACAGGGCGGCAGCGGTGACCACGGCAGAAGCGAGTGTTTTGGCGATTTGAGAAGAAAAATGACGCATGGAAAGGTCCTTGGTTGAGGTTGCAAATTGAAAAACGAAGAAGATCAAGCACAAGACTTGAGGTTCAGCCACATAGTCGTGGCAACCGTCCAAGTTCTTACAGCGCCCGCCATGGCGGTGGTCATGCACGACCAGGCTGTAACAAACCCGTGCTGCACAGCGACTGAAAGGGCATTGCAGCAGCCTTGAGATCATCCCCGTGAAGAAAACACTTGTTTTGGCCGGTGGTGGCCACGCCCACTTGTCGGTTTTGCGTGCTTTGGCGCGCCAGCGCGCTGCGGCGCACGATGTGCTGCTGATCACGCCCGAGCGACACCAGAATTATTCAGGCATGTTGCCGGGCTGGGTGGCTGGGCATTACGGCTTGTCGGACTGCCGCATTGATCTGGCTCCTTTGGTGCAAGCTTCGGGGGGACGTTTGTTGCTGGACTCAGTGGTGGGTCTGGATGCGGCGCGGCGCTGTGTCGTGCTCAAAAGTGGCGAGCAGGTTCACTACGACCTGTTGTCGCTGGACGTGGGCAGTGAAACCGACACCTCGTGGCTGGAAGTGCTGGGCGCAAAACTGTTGCCCATCAAGCCACTGGACGCTTTTATTAACCAGTGGCCGCGCGTTGTAGCAGCTGCCAAAACCCAACCCGGCTACCGCTTGGTGGTGGTGGGCGGCGGTGCAGCCGGGGTCGAGATGGCGCTGGCCGCACAGCACGCCTTTGCCAGCGCGGGACTGCTGGCCCAGGTCGACCTGGTAGCTTCTGAACACGGTCTGCTGCCCGGCCATGCACCGGGTGTACAAGCACGCGTGCAGCGCATGGCACAACAGGCCTTGGTCAACCTGCATGTGCAGCGCGGTGTTGGCACTGAAGACGGCGTACTGCTGTCCGACGGCCAATTGCTCAAGGCCGATCTGGTACTGGCCGCCACCGGCGCACGTGCACCGGTCTGGCTGGGACTGTCCAAGCTGGGGTTGAGTCAGGACGGCTATCTGTTGGTGGATCAACACCACCGCAGCGTGTCGCATCCCAACGTGTTTGCGGCTGGCGATGTCTGCACCCGCGCCGATGCCACGCTGCAACGCTCCGGCGTGCATGCCGTGCACGCCGGCCCTGTGTTGGCACACAACCTGTTGGTCATGCTGCATGGCGGTGCGCTGCACGCCTACGCGCCCAAGCGCAAGTCGCTCTACATACTGGCTTGCGGGCCGCGCTATGCGGTGGCCTCTTGGGGGCGGTGGTCGTCTGAGGGACAATGGGTCTGGCGCTGGAAAGACTGGATTGATCGCCGCTTCATGGCACGGTTTTCAAACCGCCCACAACCCAACACCGCATCGTTGCAGGAGCAAACACCATGACAAACACAGCCGCGCGACACTTTTTTGCGCTTTGGAGCCACTGATGCAACGACTGCTGCGCGTGGCCTGTTCAGGCAAGATTGTCAAAAATTCGATCCGCATTGCGCTGGTGGTGGGCACAGTGCTGAACCTGGTCAACCAGGGCGAGTACATTCTGATGGGGGCTGGGGTGTCGTGGCCGCATGTGCTGCTGAACTACCTGGTGCCGTATTGCGTGGCCAGCTACAGTGCCGCCAAAAATGAAATGTCACCAAGGGGAAACCGCTGATGCCTTCGTCTCATCCCGTCCGTGCCGTCGACATGGTGGCAACCGACACCTCGATCTTGTCCGACACCGCCTTTCTGACGGATCTGCGCCGTCAGATGGTGAAATTTGCCACGCTTCAACTCTCCAACAGCCAACTGGCCGAAGACGCGGTGCAAGAGGCACTGATGGGGGCGTTAAAAAACGCCAAATCGTTTGCTGGACGCGCCGCCCTGAAGACCTGGGTGTTTGCTATTTTGAAAAACAAGATCGC
>JBGSRY010000591.1:0-5169 GCA_041737325.1 Rhodoferax sp.
TTTTTCATCACACCCAGATACTGATCGGATGACTCCAGCACCGCCAGCGTGTCAATGTCGGCGCGTTGCCCCAGCAGCTTGGCCTGGTCGGCAAACGGACTGTCAAAGCTGCGGGTCAGGGCAATGTCCATGTCGCTGGACAAGCGCTTGAAGTAAGCATCATCAAGGGTAAAGCTGAGCTCTAAATGGCCCCAATGCTGGCCCGAAGTGGCATCACGCACATGCCGATGGGCTTCCATCTTCAGCACCTCACCCGCACGCAGGTAAGTGATCACAACCGCTTGGGTTGAAGCCTCTGCTGCCGTTTTAGACACATGCGTCTCAACAATATGACCGCTGGCGGGCAGCACATCGGGCTGGAAGGCATGCTCAGACTCCAGCCGCGTCCACACCACCGACTCACCTTGTGCAAACGACACATAGCCGAGCTGGTAGCCTGCGGGCAGACGCGTCACAAAAGCAATCAGCTCGTGGTGCTGGTCATAGACCGCCATGTCACTGTTCATGGAAAACTTGACCCGCTCAAGCAGGTATTGCGCCAGCGTTTTTTTCTCTTCGTCAATCAACGCGCTGTTGTAATGCGCCTTGTCCTGGTAGCGGTTGATCAGCTCCACCGAGGCCCGTAAAGTCTCCTCATGGCTGGCAGATTCGACCCCGGTGATGAGTCCCGCTGCAATGCGGTCGAGGTTGAAATCAAGCCGTTGATAGGCGTGCTGGATGCGCACACGCGTGCCATCAAGCAGGCTTTGGCGCAAAAACATCTCAAAATAAATGCCCAGCGCCAGCACGGTCAACATCACCGCAAAGGTCACCAACAAAGCCAGTTTGTTAGCCAGATGGAGCCGCAGCGATTGCAAAAACGTCATGCTGATTCAAAAAATGGGGTTAACCTGCTCCACATTGTCGCGGCTGACCAACTTCACGGGAATCAGCACGTCTTTGGGAGCCCCTTTGTTTTCCAGCCACTGCAACGCTGCAGCCACCGCCTGCTGCCCCCCCAAGGGGAACAACACCGAGCCGGTTTGCGTGCCCTGGCGAATGGCTTCGCGGGCCTCACGGGTGTAGTCGCAGCCCACCATGATGATGCCCCTGGGGTCGACCTTGTGGCTCTGCAACGCCACCCGCACGCCACTGAGCATGCTGTCGCTCTCAGAAAAAATGGCATCGACCCGGATGCCCTGTGCCAGCAGCTGGTCCATGGCCAGCAAAGCGTCTTTGCGCAAATAGTTGCCCGTGCGCTTGATGACCTTGAGGCCGGGATAGCGTGCCATCACACTGAAAAAACCGGCGCTGCGCAAATGCGTCACATCGGCGGTTTGCAAGCCCTCAAACAACAACACCTGGCCCGTGCCCTTGAGCTGTTTGGCCACGAACTCGGCCCCCATGGCTCCAATTTGAAAGTTGTCAGAGTGGATGAACGTGCTGTAGTCTGTGCCCTGAATGCCACGATCCAGCACGATGACGTGAATGCCTGCCTTGAAAGCCTTGCGCACCACCGGCACCACGGCTTGTTCATCGTTGGTGCCCAGCACCAGCACATCTATTTTTTGTGCAATGAACTGCTCAATCTGGTGAATCAGCAGCGAGGTTTGCCCCTGCGCGTCCGAGTAAACAAATGACAGCCCGGGGTGCTGCGCCACCGCATCACGCACGGCATGCAACTGCGCCACCCGAAAGTCATTTTTCAGGGTGTCCTGGGCAAAAGCCAGCACCTTGGGCGGGGCGCTTTGTGCCCATGCTGCGCCAGCACCACAACACCCCGCAGCATAAAGCAGCCAGTCTCTGCGGTGCAGGCACGTCAACATCACACAAACCCGAGCCGCTTGGCGGCCGACAGCACCATGACCACATCGTTGGTGGCGGCGGTGAAGGGCGTATTGGGGGCCAAGGCATCTTCGGCCTGGGTGTAGCGGCCGTCGTTGATGAGTTGCCCCACCTGCCCGGCCACCTGGTGAAAATGCGCGTGGTTGTTGACCAGCGCCACAAAACTGCTGCGCTCACGCAGACGCTGGCCGTCGCTGTAAATCCATTTACCCAAACCACAGCAATCGTCACGCGACAGGGTGGCCACGTCCACCTTGTCACCTGAGTCAATGGCAGCGCGCAATTTGACTTTCCATTGGCGGTGACCGTCAATGATGCTGTCCACATCAATGCCCTCAACCAGGGCCGAGGCGGCGGCCCCAGGCAAGCGGAATTCGTCCACCTGGGCGGCCATGCGAATGGCTGCTGCACGCAACGTGCTGGCCAAGGCAGCGGTTTGCTCTACCAAGGCCGCGTTCGACTGGGTACTGTGGTCCAACTCGTGCACCGCCTGACCAATCTGGTTGATACCCAGGCTTTGTTCCTTGGCACCGTTGGTCACCTCGCCCAGCAAGTTGTTGACTCGGTCGGCGTTCCCAACAATCTGGTGCATGTGGGCACTGGCCTGGCGCACGATCTGCGTACCCTTGGCCACTTCGTCTGTGCTGGTGGTGATGAGGGTCTTGATCTCTTTGGCCGCCGCCGCACTGCGCCCGGCCAGCGCCCGCACTTCGGTGGCCACCACGGCAAAGCCCCGCCCCTGCTCACCGGCACGCGCCGCTTCTACGGCAGCATTGAGCGCCAGAATGTTGGTTTGAAATGCAATGCCGTCAATGACACCAATGATGTCGCTGATTTTTTGCGACGAAGCCTGGATGCGATCCATGGTGTCGGCCACGTCCTGCATCACCGCGCCGCCCTGGCTGGCAGTGTTGGCATTGTTGCTGGCAATTTTGGAGGCCTCAGCCACCGAATCAGCAGTCATGGCCACGGTGGAATTGGTTTGCTCCAAGGCCGCAGAAGACTGCTCCAGAGCAGCGGCGGCTGACTCGGTACGCGCTGACAAGTCGGTCATGCCCTGCGCAATTTCCTGGCTCGTTTGCACCACCACATCACTGGCTTGCTGCACCTGCTGCACCGTTTGCCCCAGCGACAGCTGCATGTTGCCCAGCTCTTTGAGCATGCCCGTCACCTCGTCATGGCCATCGGTTTCAATGCGCCCGCGCAGGTCGCCCATGGAAATGGTGATGAGATGCCCGCGCAGCGCGCTGAAGCCGTTTTGCATCGCCACAAAAAAACCCATCCCCAAATAAGTGGCCACCAATTGGCTCAGCGCCGTGACCAGCAGCGCCAGCCACAGGTCGCGCCGCAACGCGCTCTGACGGTCTGCCAGCATGGTCTCAAGCACCTTCAAATTGTCTTGCACTTGCTTGAACTGGCCTTGCAGGGTCTGGTTGGTGAGTTTTACAAAAGCAGCCGCATCTCCTTGCAACGCGCTGGCCCCCACCGGCACGTTCACGCGCACGGCTTTGATCAAGTCTTCAGTGGCGTTGACCGCACCACGGCTCAACTTTTGACCATATGCAGGGGCTGATTTTTGGACTTTGTCGAGCGCAATTTTGGCCTGCGCCGTGTCACGCGCCAAGGTGGCCAGGTAGCCCTCCAGACGGGCTGCGTTATGGGGGGTGATCTGGCCCGCTTTAAGAGCGGTGCGCACCAGGCCGCGAATTTCAACTGTGGTTTGAATCACGTCGGGCGCACGCAGCAGCACGGCACTCATCAGGTGGTAGCTGGCCAGGTCGGGGTCCAGCGCCAGCCCCGAGCCATCGGTGACGGCATCGAGCAAATCAGCCAGCGTGCGCGACACGCCAATCATGCCTTGGTACACCGCTTCAGGGTCGGCTTTTGCGCCCGCCGTGGGCTGCGCTGCCTGCGCTGCCTGCACCGCATTGCGCAGCGCCGTAAAACCGCTGCTGACCTGCAGCGCTGTGCCCACCTCGGCATCCACCGCTGCCAGATCTTTAAAAGCTGCATCAAACGCCTGGCGCGCTTGTGGCAACTGGTCGCCACCTTCACCAAACGCGGCGTTACGTGATTGCTGCCGCCAGACTCCGGCCAAGTCCATGGCAGGGTATATGGCACTGGCGTAGCGCACCCCGGCCAGTTCCTGACCAGTGGCTTCGATGCGCTGCAACTTGTCCGCCACCATGATCCACACCAACCACACCAACGACACCGCCACAGCGGCAGCAATGATGAGCATTTTGAGAGGGAACGTCACCTGCCGCATCAGCCGGGCGGGTGTTTGCCAAATGAACCAGGACAGGAGGCTGTTGACAAGTTTATGCATGTGATACCTACGACGTTGTTGTCGAAATTGTAGGCTCACGGCAGCGGCGGCTGGCCGCCTTCACTTCAGGGAAAACACCGCATCAAGAAACGATGTAGGCAGCCGACCCGGTGGACAACAACTTGCCGTCTGCACCCAAAAACTCCATGCGGGTGGAGGCCACGCGCGAGCCCAGGCGCATCACTTCGGCACGCAACTCAAACCACTCGCCAATGCCCGGGCGCAGGTAGTCCACACGCAGGTCAATCGTGCCCAGCTTGGCAAAACGCTGCAAGCGCTGCAGCGGCGACTCGTCCATGTGGCGCGCACCAATGGCCACCATCACCGCCAGACCACCCAATGCGTCCAGACTGGCGCTGATGACACCGCCATGGATGCGGTTGTAAGCGTAGTGGCCCACCAGCTCGTTGCGCATGTCAATGCGCGCCTTGACCTGGGTGGGGGTGATGGCGGTGATCTTCAGCCCCAGCATGCGGTTGAAAACAATCATCTCCTCGAAGATTTTTTTGACACCGTCGATGAACTCGTCTTCAAAAACAACTTCAGCGACAGAGGGGGTGCGGTGTGGCATGGGGCAAGTCCGGGTGGTTATTTCAGGTGGAAAGTGCTGCGGATGATGGCCTTGGCCTGCGCGCCATCCCACTCGCGCGCACCCACGGTTTTGCTCAGCACCCGGCCCTTGGCATCCACCAGCAGGGTCAAGGGCAGGTGGTCGGCACCCAGCATGTTTTCCAGCTCCAACTGGCGGTCAATGTAGTGGTTGATGGTGGCGCTGCTTTTGCGCAAGAAACCTTTGGCTGCGTCGGGGTAGTCGTCGGTAGAAATGCCAATCACGTTGAACTGCTGCCCCAGATCGCTCCAGGCCAGGCGCTCCAGCGACCCCATCTCGGCAATGCACGGCGGACACCAGCTGGCCCAGACGTTGATGACCAGTGGCTTGCCGCGAAAATCTGACAACTGGCGGTCTGGGCCGTTGAGGCCGCGCAGCGTGGCCTGGCGCAGCACACTGCCCACGG
>JBGSRY010000598.1:0-2276 GCA_041737325.1 Rhodoferax sp.
GTTTTCATAGTGAATGGTGTGGCAAGCCGGGCACACCGCGCGGGGCTTGGTGTCGCCGTCGTCGGGCACGCGGTAAACCACAGCGGTGCCGCAGCTTTTGCAATGTTTGATAGGGGTGCGCTGGTACATCTGACAGCCTCACACCACGTGCAGTTCAATGCTGGCCAGGCAGCTGATGCTGCCGCTGAGCCGGTCACCGCGCACCACCCCACCCACGCCTGCGGGTGTGCCGGTGTAGATCAGGTCACCGGCTTGCAGCGTCCAGGCGTTGGACAACTGGGCAATGGTTTCAGAAATGTTCCAGATCAGCTGGCTGATGCTGCTGTGCTGGCGCGGCTGGCCGTTCACATCCAGGTGAATGGTGGCTTGGGTGATGTGGCCCGCTGCCGCCTTGGGCGTGATGGAGCCGATGGGGGCTGAATGGTCAAAACCCTTGCCAATGCACCAGGGGCGGCCTTGCGCCTTCATGTCGTTTTGAAGGTCGCGCCGGGTCATGTCCAGGCCCACGGCGTAGCCAAAAACATGCGCGGGCGCGTCCTCTACGCTGATGGCTTGTCCGCCCACACCAATGGCCACCACCAGCTCCAGTTCATGGTGCAGGTTGTGCGTCAGGCTGGGGTAGGGCAGGGCAACGCTGTGGCCGGTTTGTGCCACCAGCACCGCGTCGGCGGGTTTCATGAAGAAAAACGGTGGCTCACGGCCAGTGTGGCCCATTTCCTGGGCGTGCTCGGCGTAGTTGCGGCCCACGCAGTAAATGCGGTGCACGGGAAACATGGCTGCGCTGCCCACAACCGGTACGCAGACCGTGGCAGCAGGCGGAAATACAAAACCCATGATGCTATGCTTTTTGAATGTGTTGATGAGTATTGACGAGGGCTTCAGGCCGATTTCCCAACAAGTTCAAAATGCTCAACCACGGGTGGGGCAGCAAAAAATGGCCCAACGATGGCGCGCCATTCGGCAAATGCGGGTGAGCCTCTGAAACCCACGGTGTGGTCTTCGAGGGTGGCCCAAAAAATTTGCAGCACATAACGCTGCGGGTTTTCAAGACAGTGGTTGACCTTAAAGCCTTCAAACCCCTTGGCATGGGCAATCACGTCACGCAGACCGCGTTGAATAGCTGCTTCAAACGCAGCATTCTGACCGCTCTGAATGGAAAAATCGGCAAGTTCAAGAATCATGGGGGCCTTTGCACAGGGTGGGTAAAACGGATACCGAGTCTAGCCTTTTCGGCCATCCTGGCGCGGCGTGGCCATCTGGCCGTGCAAACCATGGGTTATGCTGGGGAGATGACACACACCACCTTTATTCCTGGCAAAGATGCCGCCCTCGAGACCACCATCCAAACGCTGCAAGGCAAGTTGCAGCAGTTGGGCTTTCACATTGAAGAGCGCAGCTGGCTCAACCCGGTGGATGGCATCTGGTCGGTGCACATCCGCGACCGCGACTGCCCGCTGCTGTTCACCAACGGCAAGGGCGCAACCCGTCTGGCCTGCCTGGCCAGCGCCTTGGGCGAGTTTTTTGAACGCTTGTCCACACACTATTTCTGGACCCATTTTTACCTCGGCCCCGATGTGGCGCAACGCAGCCACGTGCATTTTCCGCAAGAGCGCTGGTTTGCCGTGCCCGCAGACGAAACCTGGCCACCAGCGCTGTTGACGCCTGAGCTGCAGCAGTTTTACAACCCCGAAGGCAGCATTGATGCCCGCAGCCTGGTGGACTTCAACTCAGGTGCCACTGAGCGCGGCATTTGCGCCTTGCCCTACGTGCGCCAAAGCGACCAGCAAACGGTGTATTTCCCGGTCAACATCATTGGCAACCTGTACGTCAGCAACGGCATGTCGGCCGGCAACACGCCCATGGAGGCGCGCACACAAGCTTTGTCCGAAATTTTTGAGCGCTCGGTCAAAGCCCGCATCATCAGTGAAGGTCTGTGTTTGCCGGACGTGCCCGATGCCGTGCTGGCGCGTTACCCGCGCATTGTTCGCGGCATTGCCGCGCTGCGCGAGGCCGGCTTTGGCATTTTGGTCAAAGATGCCTCGCTGGGCGGTCAGTACCCGGTGATGAACGTCACCTTGCTCAACCCCATGGACCAAGGCTGCTTTGCCAGCTTTGGTGCGCACCCGCGCTTTGAAGTGGCGCTGGAGCGCGCGCTGACCGAACTGTTGCAGGGCCGCGCACTTGATTCCCTGGCGGGATTCCCAGCCCCCGGCTTCGATCAAGCCGAAATTGCCGATCCGCAGAATCTGGAAATCCACTTTGTCGACTCCAGCGGC
>JBGSRY010000010.1:0-5750 GCA_041737325.1 Rhodoferax sp.
CTCGGGCTGCTCGGGCGTGAGGCTGAACGGGTTGCCGATGATCTCACCGCGCGCCTTCGCCTCGTCGATCTTGACGTTGTAGCCCGCCAGGTTGCGCACGCCCATCTTGCTCATGAGCTTGTAGCGCTTCTCCATCTCGCCCACGCACCAGTTCAGGCCGTTGGCCGCGTGCTTCATGTCGGTCACCACCGGCGCGAGCAGGTGCGGGATGCCTTCGTAAACGCTCATCTCCAGCATCTTCGGGTCGATCAGCAACAGGCGCACGTCGCGTGCGTCGGCCTTGTAGAGCAGGCTCAGAATCATCGCGTTGATGCCGACCGACTTGCCCGAACCGGTGGTACCAGCCACCAGACAATGCGGCATCTTGGCCAGATCGGCCACCACCGGCAAACCGCCAATGTCTTTGCCCAGCCCCATGGTGAGCAGCGACTTGCCGTCGTTGTAGGTTTGGGAGCCCAGAATTTCCGACAGTTTGATGGTTTGCCGCTTGGCGTTGGGCAGCTCCAGCGCCATGTAGTTTTTGCCCGGAATAGTTTCCACCACGCGAATCGACACCAGGCTCAAACTGCGTGCCAAATCTTTGGCCAGCCCAACAATTTGCGAGCCTTTGACCCCGGTAGCGGGCTCAATTTCATAACGCGTGATGACCGGGCCGGGCTGCGCCAGCACCACGGTTACATCCACTCCAAAGTCCTTGAGCTTTTTCTCGATCATGCGGCTGGTCATCTCCAGCGTCTCGGGGGCCACGGTTTCCTGGCGCGTCAAGGCAGCATCGAGCAAGTCGACCTGCGGCAACTTGCTGTCGGGCAAATCCTTGAACAAGGGCTTCTGGCGCTCCTTGGCCACGCGTTCGCTCTTGGGCACTTCCACCAGCACCGGCTCGATCAGCACTGGTTTGGGGCGGTGCACGGCCTGGTCTTGCTGCTCTTCCACCCGCACCTGTGCCCGCTCCTTGGCCGCCTGTTGGCCCAGGGCCAGGTCTTCCTGCATCTCACGCTGCTCGCGGCGGTTTTCAATCTTGCCAAACAGCCAACCGCCCAAACGCTCCGCCAGTTGGCCCCACGAAAAGCCAAACACCACCGACGAGCCGATGACCCCGGCCACAATGGCCAACAGGCCCGAGCCAGTGAACCCCAGCCACTGAACCGCCAGCGGACCCGCAAAATAACCTAACACGCCACCGCCATGGCCTGGCAAACGCGCCTCATAGCTGTAAAAGCGCGTCCACTCCAGCACCGCGCTGGCCACCATCAGCAGCACCAATCCGAGCCAGAACTTGACCCGCTGCGGGTGAATCCGCGGCCCGGTTGCCACCCTGTCGTGGCCACGCAACCAGCGCGCCAGCGCTGACAACCACACCCGCAGCGCTGCAGCCACACACCACCAGACCGAAAATCCAAATAAAAAATAGCTGCCATCGGCCAGCCAGGCCCCCAACTGCCCGGCCTGGTTGAGCACCGGCCCACCCGTACCCGAACTGGACCACGCTGCGTCCTGCAGCGCGTAGGTGGACAGGGCCAACAACCACAGTGCCAAAGCGGCAAAACCGGCCAGCAGGGCCAACTCGTCGGCGAACCGGGCCAGGCCCGAACGCTGCGGTGTCACATCACCCGCTTTGTGAGGGGTCAAGGTATGAAGTGAATAGGTCATGGATTTGAACCGTACCAGCCCGAATTAACGCGTCAAAGCGCGACGCTCAACCAACTCAACGGCACCGTCTTCGCGTGTTTTGATGAACCCCTGCTCTTCAAAGTCGCGCATCACACGGCTGACCATTTCACGCGATGCACCGACCATTTTTGCAATGTCCTGACGCGTCATTTTGTCTTTGATCAACAGCTGCTTGGGCCCGGCCGGCTGCGACATGCCGATCAGCACCTTGGTGACGCGTCCATAGACATCCATCAACGCCAAGGAACTGATTTTTTCATCGGCTTTGCGCAGCCGTTGTGCCAGCCCCTTGATGACGGCCAGCGCCAGAGCCTGATTTTCTGCCAGACACCGGTTGAAATCCTTTTGATCAAGTACCAGCAAATCGCATTGCACTTCAGCCTGGACGTTGGCAGAGTGGCTTTTGCCGTCAATCAGGCTGATTTCACCCACATAGTCGCCCGGCCCGAGCACATCCAAAATCACCTCGCGGGCGCGGCGGTCGGTCATCACCACACGGGCACGACCCGACAAAATCACGTACAGCGCGTGGCTTTTCTTGCCTTGTTCGACAATCAACTCACTGCGCCGAACGCGGCGTTTGGTCACCGCAATTGCCAATTGGGTCATTTGATGGTCTGTGAGCTCTGAAAAAACAGGAACTCGTCGCAACAAATCATGGTTGCTTACCGCTGCCATCAGATAATCACCCTGTTGAAATAAGCCATGAATTGCCCCGCTACCGTCGTTATTTGATTCCCAGTTGCACAAGCCGTGACTGTACACGGCATACGCACCACTCCAGAAAGGACCCCCCATGACCGATGTTAAACACACCAAAGTTTTGATCCTTGGTTCCGGCCCGGCCGGTTACACCGCTGCCATTTACGCCGCACGTGCCAACCTGCAACCGCTTTTGATCACCGGCATGGCCCAAGGTGGCCAGCTCATGACCACCACCGAAGTGGATAACTGGCCCGCCGATGTGGACGGCGTGCAAGGCCCCGAGCTGATGCAGCGCTTTCTGGCACACGCCGAGCGCTTCAAGACCGAGATTGTGTTTGACCATATCAACCATGTCGACTTCTCCAAACGCCCGTTCACCCTGCGCGGTGACAGTGGCACTTACACCTGCGATGCGCTGATTCTGGCTACCGGGGCCTCGGCCAAGTACCTGGGCCTGCCCTCTGAAGAAGCGTTCATGGGGCGTGGTGTGTCAGGTTGTGCCACCTGCGACGGTTTCTTTTACCGTGGCGATGTCGTTGGCGTGGTTGGCGGTGGCAACACGGCCGTGGAAGAAGCACTGTATTTGTCCAACATTGCCAGCAAGGTGTTCCTGATTCATCGCCGTGACAAATTCCGTGCCGAGCCGATCATGATCGACAAGCTGATGGAAAAAGTAGCCAGCGGCAAGATTGAGCTGCGCACGTTCTGCGCCGTGGATGAAGTGTTGGGTGACGCGGGTGGGGTCACGGGTGTTCGCATCAAAAACGTGAACACCCAAGCCACCGAAGACCTCACCCTCAAGGGCTGCTTCATCGCCATCGGCCACGCGCCCAATACCGATATTTTTCAAGGCCAACTCGACATGCGTGGCGGCTACATCGTCACCCAGGGCGGCCAGCAGGGTTTTGCCACGCAAACCAGCGTGCCAGGCATCTTTGCCGCCGGCGATGTGCAAGACCATATTTACCGCCAAGCCATCACCAGCGCCGGCACCGGCTGCATGGCAGCACTGGATGCGCAGCGTTTTCTGGAACAGGAATAAGCCCCCCACGGCAGTGCCACAAGCCCGGGCTATAATGCCTGGCTTTGCTGCTTGCCTCCTCTTGTCAGGACAACAGCCGCAAACGGGTTACCGCCACCCGGCTCTTGGCGAGGTGAGGCTGCATGCATCAGCATGGGCCGTTTAAAAATATCGGAGTGTCCACATGGCACGCGTCTGCGAAGTAACGGGCAAGAAGCCCATGGTGGGAAACACCGTTTCCCACGCCAACAACAAAAACAAGCGTCGGTTTCTGCCAAACCTGCAATACCGCCGTTTCTGGGTTGAAACAGAAAACCGCTGGGTGCGTCTGCGCATCTCCAATGCCGGTCTGCGTTTGATCGACAAAAATGGCATTGATGCCGTGCTCGCAGATTTGCGCGCCCGCGGTCAAGCCTGAGACTTTGCGGGACAGACCTTTGGTTCTGTCCTCAACTGATTTGAAATCTTGCGGGACAGACCTTTAGCGCTGTCCTCAACACTTTAGAAAGAACATCATGGCAACCAAAGGCGGACGCGAAAAAATCAAGCTGGAATCCACGGCCGGTACCGGTCACTTTTACACCACCAGCAAAAACAAAAAGACCACTCCTGAAAAGCTGTTGATCAAGAAATTTGATCCCAAAGCACGCAAGCATGTGGACTACAAGGAAACCAAACTGAAATAATTCAGTTTTCTCCAGTAAAAAAGCCAGCAATTAGCTGGCTTTTTTGCGTCTGAACACCAGTTCAAGCCTGCGCCGCACGCAAGCGCAGCGAAAACTCTTGCAAGGCCGCAATGCCACTGGCCTCGGCACGGTGGCACCAGGCTTGTAAATCGGCCGCAAGTTGCTCCCGGGTATGCGATCGGTTCAGCCACATCTGGCGCAGCTCCTCACGCATCACCACCATCTTGTCCAACACCGGCGAAGCCGCCCGCGCCAGGACCAAATGCTCAGCCACGGCTGCCGGCACTTTGTCCACATCACGATGCAGCCAGCGCTGGGCGGCACGAATCACCGCCGCATCGGCATGGCGTGACTTGAGCGCTACCAGCTCGGCCTTGAACGCCTGGCGCATGCCGCGCGCATAGCCGGCCATCAATTCGTAGCGGTTTTGAATCAAGGCTTCAAGGGTTTGCACATCCGCCACCGGGCGCACGGCACCCAAGGCCAGACGAGGTGGCGTTTTTTTGACATGTGCCAAACCCAGCCGTTGCAACAAGCGGATGTAGGCCCAGCCGATGTCAAACTCATACGGTTTAACCGACAACTTGGCCGATGTGGGGTAGGTGTGGTGATTGTTGTGCAGCTCTTCACCGGCAATCAAAATGCCCCAGGGCAAGAGGTTGGTGCTGGCGTCGGGTGCTTCAAAATTGCGGTAACCCCAATAATGCGCGCCACCATTGATGATGCCCGCCGCCATCACCGGAGTCCAGGCCATTTGAACCGCCCACACCGTCAAACCAGCCACGCCAAACAGCGTCACATCAAGCACCAGCATCAAGGCCACACCGGCAAACGAATAACGGGTGTAGAGCTGGCGTTCAACCCAGTCGTTGGGCGTACCGTGGCCAAAACGTGCCAGCGTCTCAAGGTTGCACGCCTCTTTGCGGTACAGCTCGTAGCCTTGCAGCAACACGGTTTTGATGCCGTACACATGCGGGCTGTGCGGATCATCTGGCTGCTCGCATTTGGCATGGTGCTTGCGGTGGATAGAGGCCCATTCCTTGGTCACCTGGCCGGTGGTCAACCACAACCAGAAACGGAAAAAATGAGCCACCACCGGGTGCAAATCGAGTGCCCGGTGCGCTTGATGGCGGTGCAAAAAAATGGTCACACTCAACATGGTGATGTGCGTCATTACCAACGTGAACAGCACCAGTTGCCACACGCTCAACTGCCACAGGCCATGGGCGGCCCAGTCCAAACCGGTTGTCATTTTTTTGTCTCGCTCGTTGTTGTATTGAAACTTGACCGTGCCTAACTGCGCTGCCACACGGCGGCAAAAAAGCCGTCGGTGTGATGCCGATGCGGCCACAACCGCAAGTAGCGCTGGGCGTTGTCACCGCCACTGCACAAGTCGCCGGCGTGCTCGACTTTAAGCCCGGCCAGCACGTCACCGGCATCCAAGGGCAAAAAGTCCTTGTTGGCGGCAGAGAATGCCTCGGCAATAGCCTCGTTTTCTTGTGGCAAAACGCTGCAGGTAGCGTAGACCAGCCGACCACCCGGCTTCACCAACCGCGCCGCACTCTGCAAAATTTTGGCCTGCAGGGCAGCCATTTCTTCCACCGCTTGCAGGCTTTGCCGCCATTTCAAATCAGGATTGCGGCGCAAGGTACCCATGCCGGTGCAGG
>JBGSRY010000048.1:0-2654 GCA_041737325.1 Rhodoferax sp.
GGTGCACGCCTTCGGCCATGCGGGTGATGGCTTGGGTGGCCTCGGTGGCCAGCAGGGCGGCGGCTCTTAAATCTGACGGACGGACGTGGCGCGTGCCAGTTTTTAAAGATTTAATCATGAAGCTCATTGTGAGCTGCAGCATCACCTGGGATTAGGGCAAACCGACTAGCCTGGAAATGGATAAACATTAATTAGTGCCTCGATTCGGCTTGATCTGGTATTTTTTAAGCTTGTCATAGAGGGTTTTTTTAGGTACGCCAAGTTGCTCAGCGGCCAGCGCCACATTGCCCTGCGTTTGCTGCAAGGCCTGGGCTATCAGCTCTGCCTCAAAAGCATCCAACTTGTCGGCCAAAAAAGACGCTGCCGGAGCCGCTTGCTGCGGTGTAGGGCAGTCCTGATCGCCTGCCATGACCCCCAAGACCAAGCGGTCGGCAAAGTTGCGCAGCTCGCGCACGTTGCCCGGCCACGGGCGAGCTTGCCACTGTTGTATTTGCCATGGCGAACATGGAGGCACTGGCAAACTAAACCGAAGCGCCGAGCCTTGTAAAAAATACGCCAGCAGCAGGCCAATGTCGTCGGTGCGCTGACGCAGGGCGGGCAAGTCAATGCACACCGCGCTCAGGCGAAAGTACAAATCCTCTCGAAACTGCCCTTTGGCGCTCAGGGCCAGCAAATCGACCTTGCTGGCTGCCACCACGCGGCAGTCCAGCGCCACCGTGTCGTTGCTGCCAAGGCGCTCCAGGCGGCGCTCTTGCAGCACGCGCAGCAGCTTGACCTGCAGCGCCAGAGGCATGCTTTCGATCTCGTCGAGAAACAGCGTGCCGTGCTGGGCAAATTCAAGCTTGCCAATGCGCCGCTTTTGCGCCCCGGTGAAAGCGCCCGCCTCATGGCCAAAGATTTCGCTCTCAAACACCGACTCCGGCAGCGCGCCGCAATTGATGGCCACAAACGGGCCTTTTCTCAGGCTGGCCGCGTGCAGGTGGCGCGCCACCACCTCTTTGCCGGTGCCGGTTTCGCCATTGATCAGCACGTCAATGGGCATCGGGCCCAGCGTGGCTATCAAGGTGCGCACGCGCTCTAGCGCACTCGACTGTCCGATCAAGGGGGGTAAATCCGGGTTGGCTGCCCAGGCTGTGCGCAGACGCCGGTTCTCCAGAACCAAGCGGCGCTTTTCTGCCGCGCGCAAGGCAGTGCGGGTCAGGCGTTCGGCCGAGAAAGGTTTTTCTATAAAGTCGTAGGCACCGTCTTGCACGGCTTGCACCGCCATGCTCACATGGCCGTGGCCGGTCATCAGAATCACGGGCAAGTCGACATCAAGCGCCATCACTTGCGCCAACACCTCCAAGCCAGAGCGGCCAGGCAAGCGCACGTCGGTCACCACCACACCGGCAAAATCTGCCTGCAGCCAAGCCGTGGCTTGCTCGGCGCTGGCACAGGCGCGCACCTCAAAGCCGCCCAGCTCCAGCGTCTGCACGGTGGCTTGGCGCACCGCGTCTTCGTCTTCAATGACCAGTGCCAGAAGTTGCGTCATGTTGTTTTGTCAGAAAGTGCGCGCCAGCCCCGCAACACCAAAAAGGTCAGCAGGAACAACTTTACACAAGGGCTCATGGGTGGGTTGGATCTTGAAACAAGGCCAGCCGCAGCTCAAATTCAGCGCCGCCGTGGCTGCTATTTTGCGCGGTAAGCTGGCCGTTCATGGCCTGCACGATGGACGACGAAATGGCCAAGCCCAGCCCCAGGCCAACGCCGGCGGGTTTGGTGGTAAAAAACGGCTCAAACAAGCGTGACACCACCGCCTGCGGCAGGCCACTGCCTGAGTCACGCACACGCAGCACCGCCACCCCGTCTTCTTGCCGCAGCGCCACATGCACCAGTCTTTGCGGCGACGACTCAGCTGCATCAATGGCGTTGCGCAGCAGGTTGATCAGCACTTGCTCAATGCGCAGCGTGTCGCCCCACACCCTGACCCCGGCTTGCACGTCCACCTGAATGCTGCAGCCACTGCGGCTCACGTCGTGCTGCAGCAAGTGCAAGGAGCTTTGCACGGCTTTTGCCATATCCACCGCGGCCAAAGGGGCATCGCTCTTGCGGGCAAATTCTTTCATTTGCCCAACAATGCTGCCCATGCGCGCGCTGGCGGCGCTGATGTAGCCCAGATTTTCAGCCGCTTTGTCAGACTGACCGCGCTCCAGAAATGTTTTGGCGTTGTCTGAAAACGCCCGGATGGCGGTCAGCGGCTGGTTCAGCTCGTGCGTCATGCCTGCTGCCATTTGGCCCAGCATGGCCAGTTTGCCAGCCTGAACCAGCTCGTTTTGGGTGTCTCGCAACAAGGCTTGCGCCTCTTTGAGCTTGCTGTATTTGGCGGCAATGGACTGGTTGGCTTGCGTCAGCTCTGCGGTGCGACTGCTGATTTTTTGCTCTAGGTCGTCGGCCGCTTGTTGCAAGGCCAGGCGCGCCTGACCACGCTCTTCCAGACGACGCCGACGCTGGTGCAGCGCCCACAGCGACAAGCCAGCCATGGCCAGCAACAACGCCGCCGTCAAGGCCCAGCGGCTGGCCGTGCGCGTGCTGGCGGCGTGGTCAGGAAACGTCATCAGTTGCCAACCCAAGCGCCCTACCCCTTGACCTTGCGGCACACCAAAACCGGCTTGCAA
>JBGSRY010000070.1:0-3664 GCA_041737325.1 Rhodoferax sp.
TGCTCAAACCAGACCGCACGCAGACCGATGCTGCCAAAGACCAGCCCCGCACATGCCCACAGCAACACCAGAAAGCGGTAGTTGTCCGCTATGTATTTAATAGCTATTGACCGAATTAAAACAAGGGCTAGAGGCGTAAAAAGCATATAAGCCAAAACAGGCCATAAAGCCGCCTGCTGCAACTGGCAAGCCGTGCCCAGCAACACGCCCAGGCACGCCGGAGTTAGTGCGCTAGCCCTCACACGCCCGGCACAGGTCTTGCAGCTGTGTCAACAGTTGCTGACGCAGTTGCATCAGGGCCGGCCATTGCAGCAGCGCTGCCGCTGCGTCACCCTGCGCCTTGAGCTGGCACAGGTGCAGTGCCAGCGCATGCACCTGGGTGTGCGTTTGCAGCAACTGCTCCAGCACATGTGGTCGGCTGTACTTGGCCAGCCCGCCTGCATCCAGCCATTTGCCAAGCTGGCATTTGCCTTTGTCCAAAGCCGGTGGCTGGGCACGTTCGTCTTTCAGGTAGGACTGCAAAGCCAGCATCCAGGCCCGGTGCTCAACTTGGGCAAACAACAGCGGCAAGTCATCACGTGGCAGCGGCTTGGCCGCAGCCCAGGATGCATCAGGCTGCCAGCTGGCAACCCAGGCCTTGATGTCGGTGGCCGGCATGGGCCGCGCAATGCCATAGCCCTGTGCCAGTTCGCAGCCCAGTTGCAGCAGCATGTGGCCATGCGCCACCGTCTCAACCCCTTCGGCAATGGCTTGGCGGTGAAACGATGCAGCCAGGTCAAGCACACCGAGCAAAATCGACAAGTCGTCGGGGTCGTCCAGCATGTCGCGCACAAAGCTTTGGTCAATTTTGAGTTGTGACACCGGCAAGCGCTTGAGGTAGGTCAGTGACGAGTAGCCGGTGCCAAAGTCATCCAGCGCGAAGTGCACGCCCAGGTCACGGCACTGTGCCATCACCTCGGTCACCCGCACCATGTCTTGCAAGGCGCTGGTTTCCAGCACTTCAATTTGCAAGTCTGCCGCATCCACTTGGGGCTGGGCGGCCAGTGCGTCACGCAAAAACGCCACAAACCCGTTTTGCTGCAGTTGCCGCGCCCCCACGTTCACGCTCACGGCCAGGTGCAAGCCTGCCGCCTGCCAGAGCGCCATCTGCGCCAGTGCCGTGCTGATCACCCACTGACCCACCGCCACTGCCAGGGGGTCGTCTTCAATCAAGGGCAAAAACAGCGCCGGTGCCAGCAGACCCTGCTCGGGATGTTGCCAGCGGATCAAGGCCTCTGCACCCACCACCTGGCCGCTGCGCATGTTGACCTTGGGCTGGTAATACAGCACAAATTCGTCTTGCTGCAGCGCCTGATTGATGCGTTTGAGCCCTTCAAACTGGCCGCGCAAACTGCGGTCGTGCTCGGTGTCAAACACGTGGTAGCGGTTGCGGCCCAACTGCTTGGCCTGGTACATGGCCTGGTCAGACTGACGCAGCAACTGGTCGGCATCCACGTCCATGCTTTGCGGAAACAAAGTCACCCCAATGCTGGCCGACACCTGCAGCTCACGCCCGGCCAGGGTCACCGGTGTGCTGGCGGCCGCCCGCAGGCGTTTGAGCAAGGGCACGCTCTCATCCAGGCCGGGCACATCGGTTAACACCGCCACAAATTCGTCGCCCCCAAGCCGCGCCAGGGTGTCGCCTTCGCGCAGCGTCTGGCGCATGCGGGCCGTCAACAGCACCAGCAGCTGGTCACCCACCTCATGGCCAAACGTGTCATTGACGTGTTTGAAGCCGTCCAGGTCAAGGTAAGCCAGCACCAAATGCTGCCCCCGACGCGCCACCTGCGCCATGCCCTGGTGCAGCCGGTCGAGCATCAGCACCCGGTTGGGCAACCCCGTGAGCGCGTCGTAATGGGCCATACGGTCGAGCTCACGTTCATGTTGCTTGTTGGCCGTGATGTCAATGTAAAGCGTGACCATGCCGCCTTGCGGCAAGGGCGTGCCACGCACTTCAAGCACCGTGCCATTGGGCAAGGTGCGCTCGATGCGGTGCGGCTTGAATTCACGCGCCAGTTTGACGCGTTCTGCCACCAGCAACTCTACATCTTGCGGGCCGTAATCACCACGCTGGGCGTTGTGGCGAATCACGTCTTCAAACATCAGCACCGGCCGGTTGCACAGCGCGTCAGGCAAGTCCAGCAGGGTTTTGAACTCGGCATTAAAAGCCACCATGCGCAGCGCTGCATTGGCCACCGACACCCCACCCGGAAAGTTGTCAATGATGGTCTGCAGCATGTCACTTTTTTGCTGCAACCGGGCCTCTGTGGCTTTAAGGGTGCTCACCTGGCAACTGAGCTCTTCGGCCCGTGCATCGAGTTCATGCTGGTTGTCGCGCAGGGTCTCCAGCATGCTGACCTGGCTACTGGCCAGCTGCTGGATTTCAGCCACCCGGCTGTGCACGGGTGCCAGGGGCGCAAAGTCCAGCACGGCAATGCGGTGGCCATTGGCAGCCAGCTGCTCCAGCGGACGCGACAAGCGTGCCGTGGCCATCTGGGTCATCCACACCGCCAAGCCCAACAGCAGCAAAAAAACCAGGGCCAAGGCCAGCGCCACCGGTTGCCATGTGCCTGAAAAATCGGCCCAGGGGGCCAGCACCAGCACCCACCAGGTTTGCGTCCCCAAACGGTAGGGGCGCACGCTGGCCAACCAGGCTACACCGTCGGATTCAAACGCCAGTGTCTCGGTACTCACCGGGCCCACCGTGCGCCAGCGTGCCAGCGCCGCGGTGACGGGTGGCAGACCCAGCGCAGCCGCTGGTTGCAGCACCTGTTGGAACCATTCGTCTGGGGTCATGACAGGCGGTCTGGGTGGTAGCCCCAGCACTTTTTCATCGGCCGTCAACACCAGCGCCATGCCGTGGACCCCGACACGCACCGCCTGGGTGGCCTGCGACAAGTCGTGCAGGGTCAAGTCCAGGCCCAGCACCAGGTCACGGCCATCGGCCAGGCGCAGCCGGGTAGAGGCGGTGATGCCGGGTGCGCCGGTGGTGAAAAAGGTGTAGGGCGCAGTCCAATGCACGGCATCCGGTTGGGTTTGCGCCATAGCGCCCACATACCAGGGCCGCAACCGTGGGTCGTAGCGCTGATCACTCCAGCTGTGCGTGACGCTGCCGTCGCTGGCTTCATCAAACAACGTGTGGTGCTGGTCGCCCCAGCGCGGCACGTCCGTCATGCGGTTGCGCCAACCACCGTCTGGCTTTTGCAGCAACAACCAGCCCTGCCCGGTGGTCGTGCCCGCCACCACTGAGGTGATTTCGGGCGAATGCACCAGCACCGGTTTGAAGAGTTGGTTAAACGCCTGGGGTGAAGCCAGGTCAGGCGCTTGGCCAGCCAGCCAGCCACGGCTCATGTCAAGCAAACGAACCGGGGGGGTGAACACGGCATCGAGTTCGGCGTGAACGCCGCTGGCAGCGTGGTCAAACTGCTCTTGCGCCAACTGGTCAACCAGGGGCAACAAACCAAAACCAATGAAACTCACCAGCAGCAAGGTGGTGCACGTCACCACCAGCGCCACCACGCGGCGCAACATGAAGTGCCGCAGTGCCTGACCATGATGCCTAGGGAATTTCATCGCTAACTGATAGCCCTGAATGCCGTGTCCATGCGTGTCTGAGCCGGTGTAG
>JBGSRY010000081.1:0-4646 GCA_041737325.1 Rhodoferax sp.
TGCTCCCCCACCAGCGGACAAAGTCTACCGGCCACCGTGGCACCTTGGTGCATCTCCAGCAGCTTGTAAGTAACCTCCCCGGTGATGCGCGCCTTGGGTTGCAACTCCAGCATCACACGCGCATGCACAGGCCCATCGACGCGGCCATTGATGATGATGTGATCAGCCACAACCGCGCCAATCACCACCGCCGTCTCCGAAATCACCAGTATGCTGGGTTGGTCAGCAACAGCGATGACATTGCCCGTCAGGCCGCCATCCAGCCGCAGCCCATCGGTGAACGTGAAATTGCCGTCAATCTGGCTGCCTTGGGCCACCAGGCTTTTGATTGAAGGTTGTTTTTTATGATGAAACATGCTGCACTTTCTGGACGGCTAACCGAGTGTCGAAAATTCAAAGTTTGAGGGTTTGCGTAGCCCGCACCGTTTGCCCATCCAATACCCGTGCGACCACGCTGTGAACGACCACATTGGCAGGCACGGTGTAGGCCCCTTCAAAACGTCCATATTGTTTCACGCTCAGGGGCTGGCTGCCACCTGGCAAGTTTGCAGACCAGGCTTGCCCTTCGCGCACGCCAGCAAAACTGATCTCAAGCCGCCCGCTGAAAGGGGCTGGATTCTTGGCCGCCTGCATCACCAACACCTGCCATTTCAAGTCACCATTGGCTTGCAACTCGGCTTGCAAGCCGCGAATGGACGGGCCTACCACGCCGGTTGACGGAATCAGGCGCTCAAAAAAACCCAGATCACTTTTGAGTCGCTGGTTATCTGCCTCCAGTTGCCGATGCAGTGCCACCAGTTTTTCTTGCGCCACTTTTTCGGCTGTTAGCACGGTATCTGCCGTGTTAGCGACTGCACGGGCCTGGTCGCGTTCGGCCTGGACTTTGAGCAACTCATCCTGCAGCGACTGGTTGTGCAGCCGCAGCTCCTGCAATTGCTCTTTGATACCGCGATCCAGTCCGGCAATGTCTTTGCCAAACTCAAACGCCCACATGGCAATGGCGGCGCAAAACCCTGCCACGATGGCCATCACAGCCCAACGAAACGGCCACGGCAAAGCGCTGCGCACCGCCATGCGCGGGGCACTGATCGTCAAACGTCTTAACAGCAGGCGTAACTTCATGGACGAGTCAATTCAGGTTCCAAACGGTGGGGGACAAAGCAAACAGCCGCCCGAATCTACACCCGGGCGGCTGTTTCAAAACGTAAAAAACGTTTAACGCTTGCTGAACTGTTTGCGACGGCGAGCACCGTGCAAACCGACCTTTTTACGTTCCACTTCGCGCGCATCACGCGTGACAAAGCCAGCTTGGCTGAGCGCGGGTTTGAGGGTTGCGTCGTAGTCGATCAGGGCACGGGTAATACCGTGGCGCACAGCACCGGCCTGACCGGATTCACCACCGCCGGCCACATTGACCATGATGTCAAACGTTTCAGCGTGGTTGGTCAGCATCAGGGGCTGCTTGCAGATCATGATCGAGGTTTCGCGGCCAAAGAAGTTTTGAATGTCTTTGCCGTTAACGACGATTTGGCCGGAGCCTTTTTTCAGGAAAACGCGGGCAACGCTGGATTTGCGACGGCCGGTACCATTGTTCCATTCACCAATCATGTGAGCTCCTTAGATTTCCAACACTTTGGGTTGCTGGGCAGTGTGCGGGTGCTCTGCACCACCGTACACCTTGAGCTTCTTGATCATGGCGTAGCCAAGCGGACCCTTGGGCAGCATGCCCTTGACGGCTTTTTCCAAAGCACGGCCAGGAAACTTGGCTTGCATGTCACGGAAGTTGGTGGAGCTGATGCCACCTGGAAAGCCAGAGTGGCTGTAATAGATTTTGTCCAGCGACTTGGCACCGGTCACGCGCAGTTGAGCTGCGTTGGTCACGATGATGAAGTCGCCGGTATCGACGTGAGGCGTGTAAATGGCCTTGTGTTTGCCGCGCAAACGGAGAGCAACTTCGCTGGCTACTCGTCCGAGGACCTTGTCGGTCGCGTCAATCACAAACCACTCGTGCACGACCTCAGCGGGTTTTGCGCTGAAAGTTGACATGAGAAATTCCTAAAAGGAGTTGGTTTGGCGGGCTCTTTTCTACGGTCGGGTCTCCTTCTGATGGGAATCTCTTAGGTAGGATTTCAAGCTTCGCCGCGGAGCCACAAAAGCGCTGCGAAGCCCAGTATTATACAAATATCCAGATCGCCGGGGTAACATCACCACATGTTCAGTTATCACCACGCCTTTCATGCCGGCAACCATGCCGACGTTCTCAAACACACCGCCTTGATCGCCGTGCTGCGCCACATGACGCAAAAAGACACCGCCCTCAACGTGTTTGACACCCACGCGGGTGCCGGCCTGTACCGGCTGGACGGCGACTACGCCCAGACCAGTGGCGAGGCGGCCAATGGCTACCTGAAGCTGGTGGAAGCCCTGGCCAGCGCCAACAAGACCAACACGGCCATTCACGCTGGCCTGCAAGACTACCTGGATGTGGTGGCCAGCTTTAACACCAGCACCAGTCACAAGGTCTACCCCGGCTCACCCTTCATCATCCACCACCTGCTGCAAGGGCGTGACCGTGACCGCCTGAAGCTGTTTGAACTGCACCCAACTGACGCCAAAACGCTGCGTGCCAACATTGCGCAACTGGACGCGGGCCGGCTGGTCACCGTTGATCAGACAGACAGTTTCGAAGCCCTGAAGAAGTTCTTGCCGCCACCGTCGCGGCGCGCCCTGGTGCTGTGCGACCCCAGCTACGAGATGAAAACCGACTATGCCCGTGTGGTGGCCATGATGACGGACGCCGTCAAGCGCTTTGCCACCGGCACCTACATGGTCTGGTATCCGATCATTCCGCGCCCCGAGGCGCATGACCTGCCGCGCAAGCTGAAAACCCTGGCGGTGCGTGAAGGGCGTTCGTGGCTGAACGCCACACTCACCGTCAAATCCAGCAAGCTCACCACCGATGACGAAGGTGAAGTGGTGCGACCCGGTCTGCCCGCCAGCGGGGTGTTTGTCATCAACCCACCGCACACCCTCAAAGCCACACTGGTGGGAGCCTTAGGGCAGGCGGCCAAGTTTCTGGCGCAGGATAAAAACAAGGCGTTTGAGGTGGAATCGGGCGGGTAGCACACCGAAACCGAAACCGATTCCTGACTCAAATCGGCTTGGTACTCAACTCCGCGGCTGTCCCCCGGCCTGCGGCCTCCTCCTTGATGCCGCTGCGTTAAATACCAAGCCGATCCGAACCCCGCGTCGGTCTGAGTCCGGCGAGCCACTCGTCTTCAAGCGCCGCATCACCAGCCAGATAAGCACCCAGCATGGGCAGCGCATCAAAGCCCCAGAACAACTTGTCATCCACTTCAAACGTAGGCACGCCAAACACACCTTGCGTAATCGCCTGTTCGGTATTGGTTTTGAGTTGCGCTTTCACGGCGGCACTATTGGGCTCTTGCGGGGGAGCCAACTGCGCCGTCAGGCTCTGCAGGCGCTGTGCGTCAGCAGCATCTGCACCCCCCTGCCAGACATGACGAAAAATCGTTTCACACACATAGCGGTTCGCCAATCCGTCCCGCCCGCAGGCCAGCGCCAGCCGCAGCAGGCCCAACGGGTTGAACGGGTGCTGGGCCGGTAGCTGCAAGTTCACGCCATGCTGGCGCGCCAGCCATAACACCTGCCGGTAGGTCCATTCACGCTTGCCTGCAATTTCTGCCGGGCCCAGTTGCCCGTGATGCTTGAGCAAGCCTGCAAACAAGATCGGCTTGTAACGGACGCTGTAGCTGTGGCCCATCAGCGCCTCGGGCAATTTTTCAAATGCCAGGTAGGCGAAGGGCGAAATAAAGTCCAGGTAAAAGGTGATGTGTTTCATCGCCACCTCAGGGTTCGATGTCGGCAAGCCGCGCACCAATCGCGTCCCACACCTGGCGCTTGTAGGTTTCATCGGCATGGCCCCAAGCGGTGATCTCGTCCAAGGTGCGCAAACAGCCCCGGCACAACCCGCTGGCCGCATCCATCTGGCACACCGACATGCAGGGCGACGGCAAGCCTTCCATGTATTTTTGGCCTCCAGCCCTTATATATTCTGCAGTAGCAGCTATGTATTTAATAGCTATTTGATCAAACATCAGATGACCTCCGTTTGTTCAGCAGCGCCTTGCCGGCACGCGCGTGGGTGGGCCGCCCCAGAAAGTCGCTGATGAACTGGCCCGCGTCGATCAACTTGTCCAGGTCAATGCCAGTGTCGATGCCCATGCCGTGCAGCATGTAAACCACGTCCTCGGTTGCTACATTTCCGGTAGCGCCTTTGGCATACGGGCAGCCACCCAGCCCCGCCACAGACGACTGAAAGTTGACCACCCCCAGCTGCAACGCCGCCAAGGTGTTGACCAGCGCCTGGCCATAGGTGTCATGAAAGTGGCCACTGATGTGATCCAAGTCGAAATGCGCCAGCGTGGCCTCCAGCGCGCGCTGCACCTTGCGCGGCGTGCCCACGCCAATGGTGTCGGCCACATCCACGCGCTGCACGCCAATGTCTTTCATCAAGCGCGCCAGCATGCCCACACGCTCGGGCGCAATGTCGCCCTCGTACGGGCAGCCCACGGTGCAGCTCATGGCCCCGCGCACCGCGATACCTGCGGCGCGGGCAGCGGCCA